>JBFFRO010000402.1:0-1511 GCA_041572995.1 Thiohalomonadaceae bacterium | reverse complement strand
TCTCTTGAACGCGTGCAACCACATTAATGATTTTTCTTTTACCTTATCCACTATTACGCTTCCGTAAGCTTTTTCAACAAATCATGGAACATAAACGTATTAAATCTATGAATTAAAATAGGGCCGTAAATATTAGTATGAATATTTACGGCCCCATATATCCTATTGCTTCCCAGACTCCGTGTCTTATTCTTTCATCTAACTATTTATACGTCATACCCCAAATTCGGAGCAAGCCAGCGTTCGACTACATCCGTAGTCATTCCCTTACGCCCCGCATACTCCTCCACCTGCTCCTGGGTCACCTTACCAATCGCAAAGTACCGGCTCTCGGGGTGACTGAAGTAGAGGCCGGACACCGCCGCGGTCGGCACCATGGCCTTGTGCTCGGTGAGCCAGATGCCGGTCTGTGCCTCGACATCCAGCAGTGACCAGAGGGTGTCCTTCTCGGTGTGGTCGGGGCAGGCGGGGTAGCCCAGCGCCGGGCGGATGCCGACGTACTGCTCCTTGATGCGCTGCTCGTTGGAGAGGTTTTCATCGGCGGCGTAGCCCCACTCCTCCTTGCGCACCATCTCGTGCAGCCACTCGGCCAGGGCCTCGGCGAGGCGGTCGGCCAGGGCCTGCAGCATGATGGCGGAGTGGTCGTCGTGGGCGGCCTTGAACTCCTCGACCTTCTTGTCGATGCCGAGGCCGGCGGTGCAGGCGAACATGCCGATGTAGTCGTTCACGCCGGAGCCGACCGGGGCGACGTAGTCGGCCAGGGATTCGTTCCACTTGCCCTCGGGCTGCTTCACCTGCTTGCGCAGCATGTGGAAGCGGGCGACCTCGGTGTCGCGGTCCTCGGTCTCGTAGACGATGATGTCGTCATCTTCCGTGGCGTTGGCCGGGAACAGGCCGACCACGGCCTTCGCCGTCAGCCACTGCTCGTCGATGAGCTTTTTCAGCATCGCCTGCGCCTCGTCGAACAGCTCGCGGGCGGTCTCGCCCTTCTCGGCATCGTCGAGGATGTTGGGGTAGCGGCCGCGCAGCTCCCAGGCGTGGAAGAAGAAGGTCCAGTCGATGTAGGGGACCAGGTCGTTGAGGTCGATGTCATCGAAGAGGGTGACGCCCAGGTCCTTGGGTGCCGGCGCCGCGTAGCTGGCCCAGTCGATCGGCGTGCGGTTGGCACGCGCCTCCGCCAGCGAGACGTAGCTGGCCTTTTTCTGGCGGCCGGCGTGGTCCGCGCGCACGCGCTCGTACTCGGCGCTCAGCTCGGCGACGAAGGCCTCGCGGGTGTTCTTGCTGATGAGGTTCTGCGCCACGCCGACGGCGCGCGAGGCGTCCTTCACCCACACGGTGGGCTGGGCGTACTCGCCGTCGATCTTCACCGCGGTGTGCGCCTTGGAGGTGGTGGCACCGCCGAGCATCACCGGGATGGTGTAGCCCTGGCGCTCCATCTCCTTGGCGATGTGCACCATCTCCTCCAGCGAGGGGGTGATGAGGCCGGAGAGGCCGATGATGTCGACGTTCTC
>JBFFRO010000401.1:0-1520 GCA_041572995.1 Thiohalomonadaceae bacterium | reverse complement strand
CTATGCTGCTGTTCAGCGGTAGCGCCCTGGCCGAGACCCGAGTGGTCTTCGTCAACACTGCGCTGGTGTTGGAGAGGGCCCCGCAGGCGGCGCAGGCCCGTGAAAACCTCAAGCAGGCCTTTGCCCCGCGCGAGGCGGCACTGCTGGCCGAGCAGGAGAAGCTCAAGGCGATGGACGAGAAGCTCAAGCGCGATGGCGCGGTCATGAGCGAGGAGAATCGTCGCAAGCTTGAGCGCGAGATGGTCGCCCTGCAGCGTGAACTCAAGCGCAAGGGTGATGAGTTTGCCGAGGACCTGAACCTGCGCCGTAACGAGGAGCTGGGCAAGGTGCTGATGGTGATCCAGAAGGCTATCGATACCCTGGCGACTGAGAATGACTACGACCTGGTGCTGGACAAGAACGCGGTGGTCTATGTGCACAAGCGCGTTGATATTACCGAGCAGGTGATCGAACTGCTCACCGGTCTGGCTGCTACCAAGTAAGGCCGAAATAGCGGTGGCCTATCGTCTCCAGGAGTTGGCGGACAGGGTCGGCGGCCGAGTGGTCGGTGATGGCGACACCCTGATCGAGGGGGTCGCTACGCTGGAGTCTGAGCACGGTGCCGGCTGTATCGGCTTTTTGACCAACTCGCGCTATCGCAAGCATCTGGCCGATACCAGCGTGTCAGCGGTGATCCTGGCTGAGGCCGATATCGAGTTTAGTCCGGTGGCGGCCCTGGTGGTGGAGCGCCCGCACCTGGCCTACGCCCATATCAGCCAGCTCTTTTCCCCTAACACGAGTGATGCCAGCGGCATCCATCCCAGCGCTCATATCGTCGACACTGCCGAGGTTGATTCAACCGCCCTTATCGGACCCAACTGCGTCATCGGCGCGCGTAGCCGCATTGGCGCTGGCGTGCACCTGGGTCCCAATTGCGTTGTCGGGGATGACTGCAGTATCGGCGAGGATTCACACTTGGTAGCCAATGTCACGGTCTACTACGGCTGCAGCCTCGGTCCGCGAGCATTGATTCACGCCGGTGCCGTTATCGGTTCCGACGGTTTTGGCTTTGCAAACGATGCTGGTGCCTGGGTCAAGGTCGAGCAGCTGGGCGCGGTACGTATCGGTGCGGATGTGGAGGTTGGTGCCAACACCACCATCGATCGCGGTGCGGTGGAAGACACGATCATCGAGGATGGGGTGAAACTGGACAACCTTATCCAGGTGGCGCATAACGTACGCATCGGCCGTCATACCGCTGTCGCCGGCTGTGTCGGCATTGCCGGCAGTGCCGATATCGGTGCTTACTGCCAGATCGGTGGCAATGCCGGTATCCTTGGCCACCTGACTATCTGCGATAATACCGTGGTGACTGCCAAGTCGCTGGTCAGCAGCTCCATTACCGAGCCCGGGATCTACTCTTCGGGTACGCCGCTGGAACCCAATCGCAGCTGGCGTAAGAACTCCGTTCGCTTCAAGCAGCTGGACGACATGGCGCGCCGTATTAAGGCGCTGGAAAAGCTTTTGCAAGAGAGAGAAGG
>JBFFRO010000400.1:0-1531 GCA_041572995.1 Thiohalomonadaceae bacterium | reverse complement strand
TCTGCCACCGCTATGAATACCACCCCTCCGGCGCCCTGAAATCGGCCCTCATCGAGATGCTCGGCGATGAGCCTCGGCGTATCGACTACCCCGAGGCCGTTGAGTGAAGCGAGTAAGGATGGAGCCCACCCCGCCGCCCTCTGGGCGCGCGGGCGGGCCTTCACCCCGGAACAGCTGGACTGCACCACCGCCGTAGTGCTGAAGATCCTCGACGGCAAGTGCAAAATGGGGGCCGGCGAGAAACGGGCGGTCACTGCCGTCTACCAGGAACTGCACAGTCGCCCCGAATCCCAGCAACACCTCTTCGACAGCAGCAGTCACCAGCTTATCGCCCAGGCCCTGGAGGGCATGGACTCGTCAGCGCTGCGTGAGGCCATCCACGCCCTGCGTCTGCAGGCTGAAGTCGATATCCCCAAGCCGGTGATGAAGGCCTACAAGGCGGTACTGGCCGACGGCCTGTTCGGCTGAGCACCCACACGCCCCCTTGTCTGCCGATAGCAGCAACAGGCACACTGTGCTGAATTCAGGAGAGGGTGAGACATGGCCTCCAAAGAGATTGACCACGATAAGCTGGACCGCATCGTCGCCGAGGCACGTCGGGATATGGATCGCCGTGCCGAAGGCTATCGCGAGAAGGCGCTGAAGATGTATCCGTGGATTTGTGGCCGCTGCAGCCGCGAGTTCGATCACACAAACCTGCGCGAACTGACGGTGCACCACCGCAACCACGACCACGACTTCAACCCCGAGGATGGCAGCAACTGGGAGCTGCTCTGCCTCTACTGCCACGATAACGAGCACCAACGTCAACTGGAGCTGCACGGGGGCGGTGAGGAGGAGAAGGCCAAGGGGGCCACCCATAACCCCTTTGCCGGACTTAAGGATATGTTGAAGGGGTGAGTATGCGACTGGCGAGCGCGGCCCTGCTGTTACTGTTGCTGCCATTCACCCTGCAGGCCAAGGATGCGGACAAGCGCTTCGCCACCTACGGTCTCGGTTCGGCTAAATGCTCAAGCTACAACGCCAGCCGTAACACGGAAAAGTTCGGGGATTACCGCCACTTTATCCACGGCTACCTGAGCGCCTTCAACCTCATCGTCCCCAACAACTACGATATCCTCGAGCAGCACTCCATGGCGGAGGCCATCGACTGGCTGGACCGCTTCTGCAATGGCTACCCCGGCGAGAACCTCAGCAACGCCCTGGCCTATCTCACCGAGTACTACTACGAGCTGCGAGTCGAGACTCAGGCCCGCTAGTTCAGAGGCCGAAGAAGCGGCGGATCCCCTCCAGCAGTTCCGAACGATTGCGCTCGTGCAGGGCGCGACGCTGGGCCTCGTCCATATCCTGCAACGCCACCTCCAGGCGTGAGCGGCGCTCGGCCATGGTAGCGGCCAGTTCCTCGGCGATGGCCGGGCGCGCGTGGAGCACGTCGGTAAAGGCCTCCTTGTCCAGCAGGTAACAAAGCACCTGCCCCTCGGCCACCACCGTTGCCGTGCGCGGCTCGCCGGTCAGCATGCCCATTTCACCG
>JBFFRO010000399.1:0-1532 GCA_041572995.1 Thiohalomonadaceae bacterium | reverse complement strand
TCAACCAGATGCAGGAGAAGTTCCAGCAGATGTTGCTCGGTGTCGCCGGCTCGGCAGGACAGCTCTCTGCCGCCTCGGAGACCCTGGCGGCAGTCACCGAACAGACCAACACCAGTATCCGCCTGCAGCGTGCGGAGACCGACCAGGTGGCCGCTGCCATCCACGAGATGAGCGCGACGGTACAGGAGGTAGCCCACAGCGCCAGCCTGGCCGCCGACGCAGCCCACTAGGCCGATACCGAGGCCCATGAGGGTCAGGGCGTGGTGCAGCAAACCAGCGAGGAGATCTCCCACATCGCCAACACCGTGGATGCTGCCACCCAGGCCATCCGCCAGCTGGATGCCGACAGCGTGAACATCGGTACGGTACTGGATGTGATTCGCGGTATCGCCGAGCAGACCAACCTGCTGGCGCTCAATGCCGCGATTGAGGCCGCCCGTGCCGGCGAGCAGGGTCGCGGCTTCGCAGTGGTGGCCGATGAGGTGCGCACCCTGGCCTCTCGCACCCAGCAGTCCACCCAGGATATTCAGGAGATGATCGAGCGCCTGCAGAGCGGCGCCAAGCAGGCGGTGACGGCGATGGAGACCGGCCATGAGCAGGCCCAGGGCGGTGTCGAACAGGCCAGCCGTGCCGGCCAGTCACTGCTGGCCATCACCCAGGCGGTCACCTCCATTAACGACATGAACCAGCAGATCGCCAGCGCCGCTGAAGAGCAGTCGGCCGTCGCCGCCGAGATCAATCAGAACGTGGCCAACATCACCGAGATTGCGGATCAGACCTCGGAGAGCGCCGGCATCACCCTTCGCTCCAGCGAAGAGCTGGCCCAGCTCGCCATCGCCCTGCAGGAGAACCTCTCCCAGTTTAAGATCTAGCCGGGAGAATCAGGGCTGGGGATGTAGTGTTACCGCCATCCCCAGCTCCAGCCGGCCACCGTGGAGCACCCGGCAGGTAACCCCACCGCGCCAGTCGCGGGCCAGGGCCTTGAACAGCCCCTCGCGCAGGCCTTCCATGCGCGAGCAGGGATCGGTCTCGCCGGTGATCTCCAGCAGTGCCTCACCCAGCTGGATACGTTGCCCAGTGCTCCCGGCCAGCGGCAGTGCATCCACCAGCAGGTTGGCACGGCGCTGAACCCAGGGTAGCTGTTCCCCACCCAGCTCGGCACAGGCCTCTCGCCAGGCAGTCAGCGACATCAGCGTCACCTGCCGCGGGCCGGGGCGTCCACGGCTGTCACCGCTGAGGCCGAAATCGACACCCAGTTCGCCACCGGCTATCAGCCGCATCGCCCCTCCTCTGTGAGGCTTAATGGCGATACCCAGCAGCCGGGCACTCACGCCTCGATCTCCATGCACTCTTTCAGCAACTCACGCATACGCTCGGCACCGAGACCTTCGACGGTGCGGATGTTGCGTTCGGGGATCTTGTCCGGGCGGGCGTAGCCGGCCACCGCGCGCGCCACCCCCTCCTCGCGCAGCAGGTGGAGGATGGGATAGGGGGAGCGGTTGGTGTAGTTCTCGGCATCATCCGGCCCGGCG
>JBFFRO010000398.1:0-1560 GCA_041572995.1 Thiohalomonadaceae bacterium | reverse complement strand
TAGATGCGGTTGTTGGCGGCGTTCTCGCCGCTGAGGCTATCGGCCACCAGGCTGGGCAGGCCCCAGGCCTCGACCAGGGCGTGGGTCAACTCATCGATGCCGAAGCCAAAGACCACGTATTCCGCCTCCTCAGGCTCCCTCTCCTGCTGGGCGATGAGTGCCTCCAGTTCGGCCATCTTCTCCGGCGCGTGCAGGCACAGTAGCACCCGGCCCAGGTCGCGCAGCAGGGCGGCCATGAACAGCTCGCCTGGCTCCATGTCGCTACGGCGTCGCGCGATGGTGTCGGCCAGATGGGCCGCCTGGTAGCACTGACTGAAGTTTTGCAGCAGGCGTAGGCGCGCCTGGGGCTCCAGCTCCTCCACCGTCGGCAGTCCCTCTGGCAGCCTTTGCAGCTGGTTGAGGCCGAGCATCATCTGCCCGTGGGTAACGGTGGTCACCTCGCTCTTGAGGTGCTTGTGCGAGAGTCCGTTGATGTGGCGCAGCAGGCGTACGGTGAGGCCAAGATCCTCCTCGATGGTCTCGACGATGCGCGCCATGCCGACGTTCTCGTCGGCGCACAGTGCCAGCAGCCGGTCACGGCTGTGGCCCAGGGCGGGCAGGGTGGCGGCGTTGAGTTTATCGAGCCAGGCGGCCAGATCCATTTGGGTGGGTCCGTGGGTTGTGCGTTAGGTCATGCAGTTTGCCGTGATGACGGGGCTGGCGCAATCTCAATGCCTTGCATGGGGCATGCATGAGTGCGACCATCGGCGGCATTGCTCAAGTTTCGGCGACGGCCGCCGATGAAACGATAAGTCATTAAAGAACAAGAAAGAGTCTTCGCAAGCACATGAAACTGATTGTCGGCATTATTATCGTCTGCGCCTGTGTCTTTGGTGGTTACGTGCTCGCCCACGGTGTGCTGATGATGCTTTTCCAGCCCTTCGAGCTGCTGATCATTGGCGGTGGCGCCTTCGGCGCCTTCATCATCGCCAATAGTGGCTCGGTGGTTAAGGCCTCCTTTGCCGCGGTGCTGGGATTGCTCAAGGGCAGTCGCTACAAGAAGCAGGACTACCTCGACCTGCTGAGCCTGATGTTCGACCTCTTCAGCAAGTCCCGCAAGGAGGGGCTGATGGCGCTGGAGAACGACATCGAGGAGCCCGCCGAGAGCGAGATCTTCAATAAGTACCCCAAGATCAAGGGCGACCATCACGTGATGGACTTCATCTGCGACTACCTGCGACTGATGGTCGGCGGCAGCATGAACCCCTTCGAGCTGGAAAACCTCATGGACCTGGAGCTGGAGACCCATCACCAGGAGGCCCACGCCATCCCCCACGCGGTGCAGACCGCCGCCGATGGCCTGCCCGCCTTCGGCATCGTCGCCGCGGTCATGGGCGTGGTCATCACCATGGGTGCCATCTCCGAGCCGCCCGAGGTGCTCGGACACCATATCGCCGCCGCCCTGGTCGGCACCTTCCTCGGCATCCTCCTGGCCTATGGCTTCGTTGGCCCCATCGCCAGCGCCATTGGTTCCCAGGTAGAGGAGGAGGGTAAGTTCTTTGAGTGCATCAAGGTGAGCAT
>JBFFRO010000397.1:0-1575 GCA_041572995.1 Thiohalomonadaceae bacterium | reverse complement strand
GGGTGGACCGAGGAAACTGGCCGAACTGCTCACGGGCATGCAGCAGTGGCTGGCGGAGAGCCCGTTTGAGACGCTGGATCAGCTGCGCGGCAGCCTCAGCCACATTCATGATGGTGACGATGCCGCGCTCTACGAGCGGGCCGACTATGTGCAGATGCTGGAGCGCCTCAACCGCCTGCCGGGCGGCTAGACTACTTCAGCATCTCGTCAAAACGAGCTGCACTGGAGAAAGGCTGACCATCGTCGCTGACCAGTTGCACCGGCCGCTGGTCATACTCAAAGCCGACCAGCAGGCCGTACTCATCCCAGTGGTGACCGTTGGAGGCCATACCCAGCAGGTGATAGAGCATGACCTGGGCCGATTGTGACTCGATGGCATCGAGCTTGCGGTCGTGCTTGAGCCACACCTGGTGCAGGCCCTCGCCATAAGCCAGTACCAGGGCGGGCTCTAGGCCCTCGGCTCCCAGGCGTCGTACCTGCCCCTCATTGAGCCCGTCCAGCAAGGATACCCCGTGCTCACCGTGGGGCCGGATGAGGATGCGGTAGCCCCGGCGATTGTACTCCCACAGCTTGGGCAACATCTCCTTCACCTGGACCATGAAGAGGTCGCGATAGTAGTACCAGTCACGTCCCTGGCGCGGGTCAACGGCGATATCGAAGTGAGCCATCCCCATTGCCGCCAGCTGTCGCTCCACCTTAGCCTGCTCGCGAAAGATCGCGTCACTCATCGAGACTCCTCCTTTTTCGCACACGCCAGTAGCTCAATAAAGGCACGCGCCTTAGCCTCAGTTTCACGGTACTCCAGCTCTTCCTGTGAGTCCACCACCAGCCCACCGCCGGCCCAGAAGTGCAGCTCTCCTGTCTCCGCCTTGCCCCGGTGGACCGCAGTACGGATGGCGATATTGGTATCCATGTCACCGTCCACACCGATATAGCCAATGGCACCGCAGTAGATCCCGCGGCGGTGTGGTTCCAGCTCCTCGATGACCTGCATCGCCCGCAACTTGGGGGCACCGGTGATGGAGCCGCCGGGGAAGGCGCGGCGCAGCAGCTCCAGGGCATCTACCCCCTGCTCCAGCTGCCCGTGCACGGTACTGACCAGGTGGTGGACAGTGGCGTAACTCTCTACCGCGAACAGTTCAGGAACCTCAACGCTGCCGGTGCGGCAACTGCGGCCCAGGTCATTGCGCAGCAGATCGACGATCATCAGGTTTTCCGCACGGTCCTTGGCACTACCATGTAGCGCCTCACGCGCCTCGGCGTCGGCATGCGGATCGGCCATACGTGCCACCGTCCCCTTGATGGGGCGGGTCTCGACGGCCCCATCACGAACGCTCAAAAAGCGCTCGGGCGAGATACTCAGAACGCGCAGCCCAGGCAATTCCATCCAGGCACCGAAGGGTGCCGGACTGCGGGCGCGGAGCTGTTGATAGAAGGCCCAAGGGTCGCCTGCCACATCGGCGCTAAAGCGACGCGCCAGATTCACCTGGTAACAGTCTCCTTCACGCAGGTAGTGTTGAACCCGGCGAAAGGCCTCACCGTAGTCCACCCGTTCAAGGTCACTCTCCAGCTCGG
>JBFFRO010000396.1:0-1578 GCA_041572995.1 Thiohalomonadaceae bacterium | reverse complement strand
TTGGCCTTGCTGAGTTCGTCCATCGGCAGACTTTTATGAAGAGTGGCAGATAGGGGTATACGGGTGTAACACCGCGATAATAGGCCTTTAACCCGCCGGTCACCACCACCGCTTGATCGTTCTCCTTTTGTTCTCTATTATTTCCACCCACAACCCGGGGCCTGGAGAACCGTTGATGCCATTACCGACCGATCACTGCCCCGTGCACTGGCAGCGGGCCATCATCCACCTGGATATGAACGCCTTCTTCGCCTCGGTGGAGCAGCGCGACTTCCCCGAGCTGCGTCGCAAACCCATCGCGGTCACCAACGGCAGTTCCGGCAGCACCATCATCACCAGCTCCTACGAGGCACGCGCCCACGGCGTGCGCACCGGCATGCGTCTGCAGGAGGCGCGGCAGATCTGCCCCGGCATCATCCAGCGCCCCACCCGACCCAAGGTCTACGCCGAGGTCTCCAGCCGCATCATGGCGGCACTGGAGAGCGTCAGCCCCGATATCGAGGTGTTCTCGGTGGACGAGGCCTTCCTTGATGTCAGCCACTGCCAGCGCCTGCACGGCAGCCCGCCACGCATGGCACGCATGGCCAAGCAGGTGGTGTGGGAGGTCTCCGGGCTACTCTGCTCGGTGGGGGTGAGCGGCGATAAGACCACCGCCAAGTTCGCCGCCAAGCAGCAAAAGCCGGACGGACTGACAGTGATCCCGCCGTGGGAGGCGCGCATGCGCCTGGCCGATGAACCGGTCACCGCCCTGTGCGGCATCGGCCCCGGCATCGGCGACTTCCTCGCCCGCCACGGGGTGTTGCGTTGCGGGCAGATGCACAAGCTGCCCATCGGCCTGCTCGGCAAGCGCTACGGCAATCTCGGCCGACGTATCTGGATGATGTGCCAGGGGGAAGACCCGGAGCCGCTAAGGCGCAACGATGCGCCACCAAAGTCGGTGGGACACGGCAAGGTGCTCCCCCCCGGCACCCGCACGCGCAGCGTGCTCGAAACCTACCTGCTGCACATGAGCGAGAAGGTAGCCTTCCGCCTGCGCCGCTATACGCTGGAGGCGCAACGTTTCTATATCGGCATACGGGTGGAACAGGGCTGGCTGGGGGCCAAGCTGGAACTGGAGCATCCGGGCAACGACGGCCGCGCCCTCTTTCGTCTCTGTTGCCAGGTAATCGATGAACGCTGGGACGGCACCGAGGTACGCCAGGTGCAGGTCAGTGCCCTGGACCCGCGCCCGGCCCGTAACCAGGACGATCTCTTCGCCCCTCAGGGGCAGCAGGCACGCGAGGCGGGCAACCGCGCCATGGATGCCATCAACCTGCGTTTCGGCGAATTTTCGCTTACCCCGGCACGACTGCTGGAGCGCGGCGATGCCCCCGATGTGATCGCCCCCGCCTGGCAGCCCAAGGGGCTACGGCGAACGGTTTAAGAAGCGCGCAATTAAAGCAGCGGCGCGATCACCAGGCTGACGAAGGCCATCACCTTAATCAGGATATTCATCGACGGCCCGGAGGTGTCCTTGAAGGGGTCGCCGACGGTATCGCCGACCACCGCCGCCTTGTGCGCATCGGAGCCCTTGCCGCC
>JBFFRO010000395.1:0-1597 GCA_041572995.1 Thiohalomonadaceae bacterium | reverse complement strand
GTGTTTGCGCGCGAGGTCGTTGCCGTAGACGCCGCTGACGCGCCGTGCCCAGGCCTCGTCGGGGAGGATGAAGAGGGCGTGAGTCTCTTCCTCGATCGCCGCGCGGGTCTCCTCGGCGGCCTTGAGGTCGGCGAGGTAGCCATCGCGCAGGGTGTGATAGGCGGACTCGTTGGCGATGAAGTCGAAGGGATCGGCGTAGGGATGGACCTTGAGGAACAGCGCCTTCGGGTGGAAGAAGAGGTCGTCGAGGGTGATGCCGTAGCCGTTGTAGTTGAGGCAGGTGCCGAGTTCTTTCAGCGCCTCGAGCTGTTCGCCATCCAGTCCCAGCGGCGCGGCGGCCTGCTCGGCCTGCTCGAAGAAGTTGTCGCCGTAGGCGCCGGCCACTGCCCAGGCGGCATGCGCGCCGTTCAAGTAGGCGTTGACGATGAGCGAGGTGCAGGTGTCGGGGCTGGGGTCGATGTGCACATCCAGCTGCTCGTGCTGAGGGACCTCGCCAGCGAAGTGGTGGTCGAAGTAGGCCACCTCGGCGCCGCGGCCCAGCTGCTCGATGAGGGCATCGCGGTTCTTGTCCAGGGAGATATCCAGCACGGTGAGGCGGTCGCCGGCGCCGGCCTCGACTTGGGCGACCAGGGCGATGTCGCGCTTGAGGCCGGTGATCAGTTCGGCCTCGCGCGGCTCGGCCAGACGCAGTTGCTGCAGGGCGCAGATGCCGTCGGCATCGCCGTTAAAGATGTCGTAATCGCTCATGGGAATTACTGAATGATGAAGTCGGTGAAATAGATGGCCTCAATGCGGACCGGGGCGCTCGCTTCTTCCTCGTCCTCATCCTCTTCAGCCTTTTTCGGCTTTTTCGACTCGGCATTCTCGGCACCGGCCGGTGCCTCGCCCACCCCGGTCAGCTCGTAGATGAGCTGCTGCACTACCGTTAGCGCCTCGGCGCGCACCTTCTCGCGCGCCTGCACATCGCTCATGGTGGCGGTGTCCTGGTGGGTGAGCAGCATCAGCAGTTCGTGGCGGATGGCGGGTTTGTTGGCCTCGATGGTCTCGGCCATCTCCACCGACTTGGTCATCGCCTGGACCTTCACCTGCATGAACTTCATACGGCGCCCGGCGGCGAGGTTGACGACGATGGCCGGGTCGAGGGCGATGTAGTTGGGTTTGCCCTCGGTGTAGCCGCCACTGGCCGCGTGGGCGTTGGCAGCCAGGCCAAGGGCGAGGATCAGCAGCAGAAGCGGGGAGAGTAGTTTCCGGGTCATGGTCGGGGAGTACGTTGCTTGGACGGTGCGCACCATGATGCCACGAAGCGGGCCGGGCATGAAGGGTGTCAGGACTCCTTGGCGCCCTTGCTCCGGGTATGGGCACGCGGGTGGGCCTGGTCGTAGACCTTGGCCAGATGCTGGAAGTCGAGGTGGGTGTAGACCTGGGTGGTGGCGATGTCGGCGTGGCCGAGCAGTTCCTGCACCGCGCGCAGGTCGCCGCTGGACTCGAGGATGTGGCTGGCGAAGCTGTGGCGAAGCATGTGTGGGTGCACATGGCGGTCCAGCCCCTGGCGCTTGCCCCACTGGTCGATGCGCGCCTGCACCGCGCGCTGGGACAG
>JBFFRO010000394.1:0-1603 GCA_041572995.1 Thiohalomonadaceae bacterium | reverse complement strand
CCGAGGTGCTGGCGGCAATGAAGGCGCTGGCCGAGGGCGGCACCGCCGTGTTTGTCTTACACGGCAACCGCGACTTCCTCCTCGGCGAGGGCTTCGAGCAGGCCAGCGGCGCCCGCCTCATCGATGAGGGCACCGTGCTCGATATCGATGGTCAGGCCACCCTGCTGCTGCACGGCGACACCCTCTGCAGCGACGACATCCCCTACCAGCAACTGCGGCAGATGCTGCGCAACCCGACGTGGATCGTTGAGTTCCTCGGCAAGAGCGCCGAAGAGCGCATCGCCTTCGCCAAGCAGGTGAGGGAGCAAAGCCAGAAGGAGACCGGCGAGAAGGCCGAGACCATCATGGACGTCAACGCCGAAACGGTGATGGAGGCCTTGCGCGAGACCGGCGTACGCCGCCTCATCCACGGCCACACCCACCGGCCGGCGGTACACTCACTGGAGGTTGATGGTGAGACCGCCGAGCGGATGGTAGTGGGCGATTGGCACGAGAGTGCCGAAATCATTGAATGTAGTAAGGGTGAGTGTCGGCTACTCACCTACCCCGCTGAATAATCACTCCCCACTGGTATATCTCCCATACCCCTCGGGCAGCTGGAACAGCTCGGGCGCCGCAGCAAAGTCATCACGGAAATTCATCAGCTGGCGGCCACGGCCGTCGATACCCCACTCCTGCACCGGCAGGCCGAAGGAGAGTGCCCAGGTGGGGTGGAAGGCGTGCAGGGCCATACCGCAGGGCTCCTGCATGTCGGCGGGGGTGTGCAGCAGGGCCTTGCGCTGCTCACCGGCGAGCACGATCTGCATCTCCCGCAGCGCCTTAAGACTGGCGTCCATCACCTCATCGATTGCGATGACGTTGTAGCAGGCCTCGCCGTTAATGCTGAGACGGTGGTGCCGGGGGCTATGCCCGGCGATGGCGGGCAGCTCGGCAGGGATCACCGCCACGGAGCGCTCCAGCTTCAGCGGCGACTGGATGCCGTCCTCATCGCGGGCGGGGATGGTGAAGATGCTGCGATCCTCATGCACCACGCTGTAGAGGGTGCGTGCCTTGCGATCGAAGAGGGCGAAATCACCGTCGTCGGTATTGTCGTCCATGCGCACGAAGGTGTCGGTGACGATGATACGTGAGGGGCTGGCGCCCACGCCCGGCTCAATCAGTTGGTAGAGCAGCATCTCCGCCGCCGAGAGCGGCAGCGAGATCCCCATCAGCAGTGCAGCAAAAACTTTCATCCAACCCCTTCCAGATAGGCCAGCTCGGCCTCGCTAAAGCCCGCCTCACGGCGCGCTTCAATGTGAAACGGTGGGCGCAGCGGCCCCTTCATGTAGTGTTCGACCAGTTCGCGATAGCGTGGTTCGGCATCGATGCCGTGACGCTCACACAGGTAGTGGTACCAGCGGTTGCCGATGGCTACGTGGCCGATCTCATCGCGCAGGATGATATCGAGCAGCGCCGCGCCGTCCGTGTCGCCATTGGCCA
Organism: Thiohalomonadaceae bacterium; assembly: GCA_041572995.1. GTDB lineage: Bacteria > Pseudomonadota > Gammaproteobacteria > Thiohalomonadales > Thiohalomonadaceae > JBFFSW01. The sequence continues at coordinate 124 of JBFFRO010000394.1, read as the reverse complement.
GCAGCTTGGCCTTGATCCCCGGGTTCACATCCAGTCCGCGCGCCTCCAGGCAGCGCGGTACCAGGGCCATGCGGGCGATGGCGTCATCGGCGGTCTTCTGTGCCATCTCCCACAGGCCGTTGTG
>JBFFRO010000393.1:0-1605 GCA_041572995.1 Thiohalomonadaceae bacterium | reverse complement strand
GGCGTCGCCGCCTTTCTGGTCAACATCGTCATCAACCGCATCATCGAGCAGCAGCGCGACGAGATCGCCATCCTCAAGGCCTTCGGCTACCGCAATATCGACGTCGGCCTGCACTACCTCTCGCTGGTGATGCTGATCGTCGTCGTCGGCGCCATCCCCGGGGTTCTCCTCGGTGCCTGGGCCGGTAACGGCATGGCGGTGCTTTACGCGGAGTTCTTCCGCTTCCCCTTCCTGCACTACCACCTGGCCCCCTCTGTGGTAATAGGCGCGGTGGTGGTGGCCGCCGCCGCCGCTGGCATCGGCGCCCTGCACGCGGTGCGCATCTCGGTAAAACTGCCCCCAGCTGAGGCGATGCGCCCCGAACCCCCCGCCGACTACCGGCCCACCCTGGTGGAGCGCATCGGCGCGCAGAAGCTCTTCGACCAGCCCAGTCGCATGATCCTGCGCCACATCGAGCGCAAGCCTCTGCGCGCCGCCGTCTCAGTGCTAGGCATTGCGCTGTCCGGGGCGATCCTACTGGTGGGCATGTTCCAGGAGGACGCCATCACCGAGATGGTGGAGGTGCAGTACGGCCTGGCCCAGCGCGAGGACTTCATGGTGCTCTTTACCAATCCCACCTCGCATCGCGCCCTGCACGAGGTGGCCGCCCTGCCCGGGGTCGAACAGGTGGAACCGTTTCGCGCCGCCGGCGTCATCCTGCGCGCCGAGCACCGCGAATACCGCACCGCCATCCAGGCCTTCGAGGGCGGCGCCACCCTGCACCGGGTGATCGACGAGGATCACCGGCCCATCGACCTGCCCTCCCAGGGCATCACCCTCACCGAATACATCGCCGCCGAGTTGCAGGTGCAACCTGGCGACTGGCTGGAGGTGGAAGTGCTGGAGGGGGCCCGCCCCAAGCGTCGGGTACAGGTGGCGGGGATCGCCCGCCAGTTCATCGGCAACGGCGTCTACATGGAACTGGAGGGGCTCAACCGGCTGATGCGTGAGGGCTCGGCCATTTCCGGGCTGTTCGTGGCGGTGGACCAGCAACAACGCCAGGCGGTGCTCGACGCCCTGGAAGAGCGCCCCCTGGTGGCCGGGGTGACCATCCGCGAGGTGGCTATCAAGGCCTTCCACGATACCATGGCCGAGACCATGCTGATCATGGCCTTCGTCAACGTGCTGCTGGCCGGCTCCATCGCCTTCGGCGTCATCTACAACAGCGCCCGCATCGCCTTCTCTGTGCACAGCCGCGAACTGGCCAGCCTGCGGGTGCTCGGCTTCACCCGCGGCGAGATCGCCTACATCCTGCTCGGCGAACTGGCGCTGATGACCCTGGCCGCCATCCCCCTAGCGTTGTGGCTGGGCTACTGGTTCTGCGCCATGATCGTCGAGGGGCTGGCCTCCGACCTCTACAGCGTGCCGCTGGTGGTCCACCCCAGCAGCTACGGCGCGGCGGTGACGGTAATGGTCGCCGCCGCCCTGCTCTCCGCCCTGGCCGTGCGACATAAACTCTACCGCCTCGACCTGGTGGCGGTGCTCAAGACTCGGGAGTAAAACGATGTCACTGCGTAAACGCATCATCCTCATCCTTCTCGCCCTCGGCATCGTCGGCCTCATCGC
>JBFFRO010000392.1:0-1608 GCA_041572995.1 Thiohalomonadaceae bacterium | reverse complement strand
GCCCTGACGCGAGAGCAACCCCACAAGAAGTAGCCAGGGAATCATGCCGCTATCGCAGTAATAGAAATCACGGAAAAAGTGGTGACCGCTCATCTCGCCGCCGTAGAGGGCATCGACCCGGCGCATGCTCTCCTTCATGAAGGCGTGCCCGGACTTGCTCTGCACCGGCACCCCGCCGGCGGCGGCAACCCGCTCGCGGGTGTTCCAGGTGAGGCGCGCATCGTAAATGATCTTCGCCCCGGGGGCTGAGCGCAGCAGGCTCTCGGCCAGCAGGCTGATGATGTAGTAACTCTCAACGAAGTCACCGTGCTCATCGAAGAAGAAGCAGCGGTCGTAGTCTCCGTCCCAGGCCAGTCCCAGGTCGGCGCCGTGTTCGCGCACCGCCGCCGCGGTACGCTCGCGCTTCTCGGGCAGTAGCGGATTAGGGATACCGTTGGGAAAGTTGCCGTCGGGCTCGTGGTCGATACGTATAAACTGCAGTGGTAGCTGTTCGGCCAGGCGGTCGATGATCACCCCGGCGCCGCCGTTGCCGGCGTTGACCACCACCTTCAGGGGTTTGAGTTCGCTGGCGTCGATATAACCCAGCAGGTGTTCACAGTAGGCCTCGTGCAGGTCCACGGCGCGGATGGAGCCGCTGGCGCACTCGACCGGCTCGAACGCCCCTTTCTCGACCCGATGCTCGATTGCCTTCAGGCCACTGTCGGCACTAATGGGGATAGCCTGTTCGCGCACCAGCTTGAGGCCGTTGTAGTCCATCGGGTTGTGGCTGGCGGTAACCATGATGCCGCCGGCCAGCCCCTCGTGGGCGGTGGCGAAGTAGACCATCTCGGTGCCGCAGAGGCCGATGTCCAGCACCTCGCAGCCACCGTCGATCAGACCACGCGCCAGCGCCTCGCTGAGCGCTTGACTACTCAGGCGCACATCGCGGCCGATCGCCACCCGTCCGCGGCCCACCTCCTCGCTGAAGGCGCGGCCGACACGGTAGGCGATCGTCTCGTTTAGTTCATCCGGGATACGACCGCGAATGTCGTAGGCCTTGAATGCCGGGAGGCCCATACGTCTCGCGGTTCAGAACGGGATGTCGTCGTCGAAGTCGTCGAAGTTGCCGCCACCGGAGGGGGCCGGGGCAGCGCCGCCCCCATGACCACCTTGGGGCTGGCCGCCGCCCTGGCCGCCGAAGCCGCCACCCTGGCCACCGCCCTGAGCGCCACCCTGAGGACGATTGTAACCACCACCGCCGCCGCCGCCGGAAGGGGCACCGCCGCCATAGCTATCCTGGCCGAAGTCACCGCCGCCGCCCGCACCACCACGACCGCCGAGCATCTGCATCTCGTTGGCGACGATCTCGGTGGTGTAACGATCCTGGCCGTTGTTGTCCTGCCACTTGCGGGTCTGCAGCTTGCCCTCAATATAGACTTGGGAGCCCTTCTTCAGGTACTCGCCGGCAATCTCGCCGAGACGATTGAACATCACCACGCGGTGCCACTCGGTACGCTCCTGCTTCTGACCGCTCTGCTTGTCGGTCCACTGCTCGGAGGTGGCGATAGTGATATTCGCCACGGCGCCACCATTGGCGGCGTAGCGCACCTCCGGGTCACGACCCAGGTT
>JBFFRO010000391.1:0-1608 GCA_041572995.1 Thiohalomonadaceae bacterium | reverse complement strand
TTTGAGGTGATAGAGGTCCTGGGGAATCATGTAGGTGTGTACCCGATCCTTCAGGTTATCGAGGTGCATGCTGATGGCCTCGATGCTGGCGCCTTTCTCTTCAAGCAGGCGAACCGCTTCATAGGTCATCAGCCCCTGTCCAGTGAACAGGTTGTTGGAGTCCGAAACCTGGATGCTGAAGCGGCGGTCGATGCCAAGTTCCTTGCGCAACTTTTTGAATTTGGGCTGACTGACCCAGACCGCATCGCGAATGTTCTCGAAAACCTTGCTGCGGCTGCTCATGATGGTGACTGCCAGTACCTTGTCGTACTGTGAGATCAACTCCTGCTCGAGAATAGAGGACATCTCTTCCGGCGATACTGGGGTGGTTTCCGCATCGAAGGTCTTCTCCAGCATGCCCCTGCGGTAGAACTCCATGCTCTTGGCAGGATCCCGGTTGTCCATGTGGGTCTCACCCATGAACTTGATATACACGGGAAGAACGCGGATGTTGTGTTGGCGAATGAAGTCGTCAGGCAGGTCGCAGCAGGCGTCGACGGCGATACAGGTATTGTTTGCCACTGTTTTATATTCCCTTATTTCTCTAATTGTAATTTCACGTCAAAGCTGACGCGTAACACGTCATCGGGTGATGTAACTTATTGAAGTTGCAGGCATGGTGCGGTGGAATGTGTCAGTGCGGCGATCGCTGAACAGGTCGCTGAGATTGGGTGACTGAAGGCACATTCCATGATGCTTTTCCCTGTCTTTTTTCAATTTCCATACGGCTATGCTGCCGAGGGCAAACTTACAATAGTCCCTGGATTATTTCAAAAACAACCTTAACGCCTTGCCCGTCTCTGAGCGCTTCCAGGCACTAACCAGATCTGCGGGCACGCCTTCAACCACCACCTCGCCCCCGGCGTCGCCGCCCTCGGGGCCCATGTCGATGCACCAGTCGGCCTCGGCGATGACATCGAGATTGTGCTCGATCACCACCACCGAGTGGCCGGCATCGACCAGTTGGTGCAGTACGCGAATGAGCTTCTCCACGTCGGCCATGTGCAGGCCGACGGTGGGCTCGTCCAGCACATATAAAGTAGGCGTGAAGGTGCGGGCATTGGGCCGGGCCTTGGAGAGCTCGGTCACCAGCTTGATGCGCTGCGCCTCGCCGCCGGAGAGGGTGGGGGACTGCTGTCCCAGGGTGAGGTAGCCGAGGCCGACCGCCTGCAGCAGCTGCAGCGGGTGGTGGACCTTGGGGTGGTGTTCGAAGAAGGCTACGGCCTCGTCGACGCTCATCGCCAGCACGTCGCCGATGGACTTGTCGCGGTACTTCAGCGCCAGGGTCTCGGGATTGAAGCGGGCGCCGTGGCACGACTCGCAGAGGGTCTTTACGTCGGGGAGGAAGGACATCTCCACGCGGGTCATGCCCTGGCCGCCGCAGCTCTCACAGCGGCCGGCTCCGGTATTGAAGGAGAAGCGGTTGGCCTTCCAGCCGTGGATGCGGGCATCCTCGGTCTGGGCGTAGAGCTTGCGGATCTCGTCCCAGAAGCCGACGTAGGTGGCGGGGCAGGAGCGCGGGGTCTTGCCGATGGGGGTTTGGTCGACCTCCAGCACGCGCTGAATGCC
>JBFFRO010000390.1:0-1609 GCA_041572995.1 Thiohalomonadaceae bacterium | reverse complement strand
GCCTCGCCCGCGGGCAGGGTGAAGCCCTCGGTAAAGAGTTTGAAGTGGTGAATCAGCGACTCCATGTCACCCTTCACCTCGGTGCGGTTGGGCGGGGCCACCTTGGGGTCGTCGCTCATCACCGGGCCGGGATTCTTACGCAGCCACTCGATACACTGCTTGATAATGCGGTTGGACTGACGCATCTCCTCGACACGCACCAGGTAGCGGTCGTAGCTGTCGCCGTTGACGCCCACCGGCACTGCGAAATCCATCTTGTCGTAGACGGCGTAGGGCTGCTTCTTGCGCAGGTCCCACTCGATGCCGGAGCCACGCAGCATCGGCCCGGTCATCCCCAGCTGCAGTGCACGCTCGGGGCTGACGATGCCGATGTCCACCAGGCGCTGGCGCCAGATGCGGTTCTCGGTGAGCAGGGTCTCGTACTCATCCACGCACTTGGGAAAGCGGTTGCTGAAGTCTTCGATGAAGTCCAGCAGCGAACCCTCGCGGGCCTCGTTGAGGCGGTTGAAGTCAGCCTCGCTGTGGTACTTGGTGGCCTCGGTGTTGAAGCGCGGCATCTGCTCGGGCAGGTCGCGATAGACACCGCCGGGACGGTAGTAGGCGGCGTGCATACGCGCACCGGAGACCGCCTCGTAGCAGTCCATCAGGTCCTCACGCTCGCGGAAGGCGTAGAGGAAGACGGTCATCGCACCGACATCCAGGGCGTGGGCGCCGAGCCACATCAGGTGGTTAAGGATGCGGGTAATCTCGTCGAACATCACACGGATGTACTGGGCGCGCTCGGGCACCTCGACGCCGAGCATCTTCTCCAGCGCCAGCACGTAGCCATGCTCGTTGGCCATCATCGACACGTAGTCGAGGCGGTCCATGTAGGGCAGGCTCTGCACGTAGTGCTTGTGCTCGGCCAGCTTCTCGGTGCCGCGGTGCAGCAGGCCGATGTGCGGGTCGGCGCGCTCGATCACCTCGCCGTCCATCTCCAGCACCAGACGCAGCACGCCGTGGGCGGCCGGGTGCTGGGGGCCGAAGTTCAGAGTGTAGTTGCGGATTTCAGGCATGCCGTTGTCCTAACCTTCTTCGCCGACGTAGCGGTTGTCGTCGCGGGTCACGCGCGGCACCAGGCTGCGCGGTTCGATGGAGACCGGCTCGTACACCACCCTCCCCTTTTCCGGGTCGTAACGCATTTCCACGTTGCCCGAGAGCGGGAAGTCCTTGCGGAAGGGGTGGCCGATAAAGCCGTAGTCGGTGAGGATGCGGCGCAGGTCGTGGTGACCTTCGAAGAGGATACCGAAGAGGTCAAAGGCCTCGCGCTCGAACCAGTCCGCACCATTCCAGACACCGGTGATCGTAGGCAGCACCGGGAAGGCATCGTCGGGGCAGAAGCTGCGCAGACGGATGCGGTGGTTGTTACTCACCGAAAGCAGGTGGTAAACCGCGGCGAAACGGCCGCCCTCGTGACCGGGGTACTCAGAGTAATCGACACCGGCGACATCGATCAGCTCCTCGAAGGCAAACTCCTTGTCATCGCGCAACTGGGTGGCGACGGCGATGAGTTGCTCGGGCGCGACCTCGATGGTCAGCTCGCCAAAAGCCACGTGGGCCGCATCGATGC
>JBFFRO010000389.1:0-1630 GCA_041572995.1 Thiohalomonadaceae bacterium | reverse complement strand
TGCTGGATATCACCCTGGAGGCCAATCTCCCCACCCTCTACTCCAGTGCCCTGGCGCTGCTGGCCGGCTGGCTGGCCTGGCGTAACGGCAGCCTGGGCGGTGGCCGCGGCTGGTACCTGGTCGGGGCCTTTTTCTGTTTCCTCGGTATCGACGACCTTTTTACCCTGCACGAGCGGCTGGGCACGTATGCCGGTGGTCTGGCCGAGGCGGGGCGCGAGGGCTGGTTGTTCGAGTGGTTGCGCAGCTTTCGCAGCTACTACTGGCATGTGGTGGCGGCCCCCTTCTTCATCGCCGCCGGCCTGTTGATGCTGCTGTTCCTGCGTCGGGGGTTTGATGAGCGCGCCGCCCTGTGGGCTTTTATCGCCGGACTGGGCTGTTATGCCCTGGCCATGCTGATGGACCTGCTTGATGGCGACGTGGAGAACTACCGCTGGTTGATGGAACACACGCCGCTGGACTTTGCCGATGCCCGCCACCTGTTGCGGGCCATGGAAGAGTTCATCGAGATGCTGGGGACCGGCTTTATCTTCTACGCCTTCCTGCGCCAGCAGCGGCTCTACTCCGACAGGTAGGGGCCGTACTTCTGCGGCCGCAGGTGGCGGTCCTCATCCCCCAACTGGCGCTTGTGCGTGGCGCTGCGCCGGCGCAGCTGGTACTCGCGCCGGGCCGCCTCGCTGCGGTCGGCCGCCTCCTCGTAGTAGTGCAGGGCCACCGGCCTGCGGGCGCGGGTGTAGCGGGCGCCGGCGGCGCTGTGGTTGTGCTCGTGCAGACGCCGCTGCAGGTCGGTGGTGATGCCGGTGTAGAGGCTGCCGTCGGCGCAGCGTAGCAGGTAGACGAACCAGGCCATGGACTACAGTTGCGCGATGAGCGGAATCTTCAACTCCGCCTCGCTCAGCCCGCCGTGCACGGCCTTCAATGCGTAAGGGCGCTCCCCCGGCAGGTGTTGAACGATACTCCAATCATCGCGCATCAGCAGGGTGTACTCACCGACCCGTGAGGCGAGGCGCCGATCCACCGGGCCGGGGCCGAACCACCCCTGGGCGATCAGCGCCTCGCTCTCGTGCACCTCGCAGGCCTGCCCCAGCTCACCTTCAACGTAGGCCAGGAACTCGGCCGTGCGGCGGGCCCGCGGATAGGCGAAGGCGGTGCGCGGCTCGCCGCAGAGCGGCAGGGTGAGGCTGTCGGCCAGGCGCGGATGCGCGGCCAGGTCGATGCGGTGCTCGCTCGGCGAGTCGATAAGACCGTGGTCGGCACAGATGATCAGAGCCGCGCCACTGGCCCGGCAGGCCTCGGCGAGCCGGGCTGCGGCGGCATCCAGTTCGCAAAAGTGGGCGCTCACCTCCGGCGAGCGACAGCCGTAGCCGTGGGCCAGTGCATCCAGCTCGCTCCAGTAGGCGAACAGGTAGCGCGGCGGCGAGGCCTCGCCCAGCAGTGATGCCAGGCGTGCACCGAAGCCCTCCAGCGTCGCCTCGCCGTGACGCTGGGCATCGCGGTTGAGGGTGCGGGAGATGATGGAGTCGCTGATGGCCGCCGGGGCAATGGCGTGCACCGGGCGGGGCAGGCGTGCGCTCAGGGGATCGGCGCCGAACAGCGAGGCCGGTTTGACGCCCGAGCGCTCCAGCGTGCCGCC
>JBFFRO010000388.1:0-1645 GCA_041572995.1 Thiohalomonadaceae bacterium | reverse complement strand
CGCTGAGGCGGTCTTTCAGCCAGTCGCTGGAGAAGTATTCCGGGCCGGTGGACTTGGGTGCGCTGGCGCTGAAATAGTCATCGCTCAGCAGACTTGAGAGCAGTGCCTCATCCACCTCGCCACCGGCAGCCCAGGCACCACCGCTATCGTAGGGTTCGCCTCGCTGCTCGCGACACCAGGCGTCCATCAGGGTGTTGCCTGGACCGGTGTCGAAGCCACGTACCGGTACGTCTGGGGCAGCGGGGAGCAGGCTGAGATTGGCGATGCCGCCGATATTGAGTACCGCACGGTCCTCCTCCTCGCTGTGCCAGAGGGCCTTATGGAAGGCGGGCACAAGCGGCGCACCCTGTCCGCCCAGTGCGATGTCCCGGCGGCGGAAATCGGCCACGGTGGTGATGCCGGTGCGTGCGGCGATGCGGTTGGCATCGCCAATCTGCAGGGTGAAGGGAGTATCGCCGTGGGGGGCGTGGTAGAGGGTCTGACCGTGGCTGCCGATGGCCGCCACTTCATTTCCCTCGAGCCCGCTTTGCTTCAGCAGTGCCAGGGTGCACTCGGCAAACAGCTCGCCGATGTGGGCATCCAGTTCGCCCAGGCACTGTAGCGGGTGTGGAGAGCGCTCTGCGGCCAGACGCCGTAGTGCCTCACGCAGTGCATCGGGTAGCGGTAGGGAGTGGTGGCCGAGGAGTTGCAGCCGCGGTTCGAAGCGCAGCAGGGCAGCATCCACCGCATCCATGCTCGTGCCTGACATCAGGCCGATATAGAGCGCGCCCGACACGCGGTGGCTTTACTCTGCGCTGGCCAGCTGGGTGGCCTTGACCATTTCCAGCTGCGCGAGCAGCGGTGCGGTCTGCTGCTGGAAGGCGGCGAGGAGCTTGCCGTCGATGGGGGCCGCATCCGGAAGTTTCACGGTGAGCGGGTTGCGGTGCACGCCGTCGATGCGGAATTCATAGTGCAGGTGCGGGCCGGTGGCCAGGCCGCTCTTGCCCACATAGCCGATGATCTGGCCCTGTTTGACCCGGGTGCCGTTGCCGACGCCACGACGGAACTTGGAGAGGTGGGCGTAGAGGGTGGTGTAGCGGCTGCCGTGCTGGAGAATGACCGTGTGGCCGTAGCCACCTTTGGTGCCGCGGAAGATTACCTTGCCGTCGCCAGCGGCCTTGATCGGGGTACCGGTGGAGGCCGCATAGTCGACGCCGCGGTGCGGGCGCTTCTTGCCCAGTACCGGGTGGTAGCGCTCACGCTGGAAGGTGGAGGAGATACGGCGGAAGTCGACGGGGCTGCGCAGGAAGGCCTTGCGCATGGAGTGGCCCTCGGGGGTGTAGTACTGGCTATTGCCGTTCTCGTCGGTAAAGCGCACCGCGCGGTAGTACTTGCCGTTGTTGACGAACTCGGCGGCAAGGATGGCGCCGTCGCGCAGCTTTTCACCGTTGAGGTACTGCTCCTCGTAGAGCAGGGTGAAGCGGTCGCCACTGCGAATGTCGAGGGCGAAGTCGATGTCCCAGCCGAAGACGCCGACCAGCTCCATGATCAGGTTGTCGGAAAGTCCGGCCTCGTGACCGGCCAGGTAGAGCGAGGAGCTGATCTCGGCGCTGGCGAAGTTGCGACGCACCTCCAGCGGGGTTTCCTCGATGCTGGCGCGGAAGTT
>JBFFRO010000387.1:0-1647 GCA_041572995.1 Thiohalomonadaceae bacterium | reverse complement strand
GCCATCAACTCCTGGGACTGGGAGATCATCCAGGGCACGCCCTTCGCCAACCGCTTGATGGCCGGACTCTTCAAACCCTCCCGCCTGCCGATCATCGGCTGCGATATCGCCGGCGCCGTTGAGGCCGTAGGCCCGGGGGTGGATGGGTTCGCCCCGGGCGATGCCGTATTCGGTGACCTCTCCTCCGCCGGCTGGGGCGGCTTCGCCGAGTACGTGGCGGCACCGGCCTCGGCACTGTCGCCGATACCGTCCGGGCTGAATTTCGTACAGGCAGCGGCGGTGCCACAGGCGGGCCTGCTGGCCTACCAGGCGCTGCACACCCACTTTAGCCTGCGTACCGGTCAGCGGGTGTTGATTAACGGTGCCTCCGGTGGTGCCGGTAGCTTTGCCGTGCAGTTGGCACGACTGGAAGGAGCGGAGGTCACCGGGACGTGCCGCACGGAGAAGATGGATTTCGTGCGCTCACTCGGCGCCGACCAGGTCATCGACTACACGCGCGAGGACTTCACCCGTAGTTGCCAGCAGTACGACCTCATTATCGACATGCAGGCCCACCACTCGCCACGAGAATGTGCACAAGTGCTGACAGCCGGAGGCCTCTACCAGGTCGTCGGCGGCGAGTCCGGGCACATCCTTCATACCATGCTGCTCTCGCTCGTCCGCGGACGCCGCTACCGCCTGCTGCTGCACAGGGCTAACCGGGGCCTGGACAGGCTCTCGGCCCTGCTGAGTTCGGGCGCGATTCGGCCGCACATCGACCGCGTCTATCCGCTGGCCGAGGCGGCCGAGGCGATGCGTTACTACGGCGAGGGCCATGCCCGCGGCAAGGTGGTGATCAGCATGCTTGAGCCCGACTGAGGCCACGGCTTGCGAGTGCTGTATGGATATGCCACCGTGCCAGCAGACCATTTGGGAGCAAAAGCATGAGCATCGACCTGTCGGAGATCGGCAGCCTCACCGGTCACATCATCGAGGGGATCGGCATATTCGTCATCGTCACCGGTTTTTTAATCGCCGCGCTGGTGGAGTTGAAGCAGTACTTCAGCGGCAGTGACGATGACCTGCAGAACGACTTCCGCCGTCGAATCAAGCGCAACATGCTGCTGGGACTGGACTTCCTCGTAGCCGGCGACATCATCCGCACGGTGACCGTTGAACCCAGCCTGGAGAGCATCGCCAGCCTGGGACTGCTGGTGCTGGTACGAACGGTGCTGGTCTTCACCATCCACTTGGAGCTGGAGGGGCACTGGCCCTGGCAGCATCGGTCACGCTGAAAAGTCACCGCCACGCCTATCGATGGGGTCAGTGACGGCCTCAATGTAGGCTGACTATACCCGCCCGTAGCTGGCGGCCATATCCCGCAGGCGCGCTGCCAGCCCTTCATCGAGCTGCGACCAGTCGAAGCGCCAGCGCCAGTTGCCCTCGACGCTGCCCGGGGTGTTCATGCGCGACTCGCTTCCCAGACCCAGCAGGTCCTGCATGGGGATGACCGCCAGGTTCGCCGTGGAGACGTAGGCGGCACGAATCAGCGGCCAGGGCATTGCCTCGGCAGGGTAACCCAGGTAACTCATCACCCGCTCCCGCTCCTCGTCACTAAGGCTCGCGAACCAGCCTAGGCTGGTGTCGTTGTCGTGGGTACCGGTGTAG
>JBFFRO010000386.1:0-1664 GCA_041572995.1 Thiohalomonadaceae bacterium | reverse complement strand
CCCGGTTCGGTGCGTCCGCTATAGGCCGCACGCGGCCAAGTCGGTAGAATAGCCCCATCCATTTCAGTACAGACGAATTGAGGTTGAGTGATGATTAAAGGTGGACTCGGCGGCCTGATGAAGCAGGCCCAGAAGATGCAGGCTGACATGCAGAAGGCCCAGGAAGAGCTGGCCAACATGGAGGTCACTGGCCAGGCCGGCGGCGGCATGGTGAGTGTGGTGATGACCGGTCGTCACGATCTCAAGCGCGTGAGCATCGACGACAGCCTGATGGGCGATGACAAGGAAATGCTGGAGGATCTGGTTGCCGCGGCGGTGAACGATGCCGTGCGTCAGCTGGAGAAGGTCAGCTCCGAGCGCATGTCCGGTCTCACCGATGGTCTGAATCTGCCCGGTGGCATGAAGCTCCCCTTCTAAATGTCGCAAAGCCCGCTTATCGACCGTCTGATCGAGGCGCTGCGGTGCCTGCCCGGGGTCGGACCCAAGTCGGCCCAGCGTATGGCCTACCACCTGCTGGAGCGCGACCGCGATGGTGCCCGTGCCCTGGCCGTGGCCCTCAACGAGGCGGTGGAGCGGGTCGGACGCTGTAGCAGCTGTCGCACCCTCTCCGAGCACGAGCTCTGTCCGCTCTGTGCCAACCCCCGGCGCGATCGCGCCACTCTCTGCGTGGTCGAGTCACCGTCCGATGTGCAGGCCGTGGAGCACTCTACCGGCTTTCAGGGGCTCTATTTCGTACTGATGGGCCACCTCTCACCGCTGGATGGCATCGGCCCCGATGAGATCGGCCTGGATACCTTGGCCGAGCGCCTGGATGAGGGGGAGGTAAAGGAGCTGATCCTGGCCACCAACCCCACCGTCGAGGGCGAGGCGACCGCCCACTACATCAGTGAGCTGGCCCATGCCCGCGGCATTCGTGCTACCCGTATCGCCCATGGCGTGCCGCTGGGCGGAGAGCTGGAGTACGTGGATGGCGGCACCCTCTCTCACGCCTTTAACGGCCGGCGGGATATTTAACTCCCTCCGCTGCCGTGCAGGTGGCCCATAGTCTGGGCCGTCTGGATCACCACCTTCTTGAAGTGACGGTAGCTGCGCTCATCGAGGCGGCACTCATGGCTGTGGCGGTCGGCATAGAAAAGTCCCACCGGCTTACCCTTGACGAAGACTGACATCAGGTAGCAGCTGTCGTTGTGGGTGATGTCGAAGAAGTTGCCTGGCAGCAGCATCTGAAACTTCTCTCGGTTGGGATCGTCCAGCCACAGCGACTGCTGCTTGCTCATAAGCGAGCGGAACAGCTTGCTGGTATAGAGGTCGATGTGAAAGCGGTTGAAGTGCGGCTCGTGTTCGGCGCCGACCACGCTGCGGGCGTTAAGCTGGCTCTTGTCACGTGAGAGCAGGAAGAAGACCACGCGATTGAGCCCCAGCCCCTCGTGCAGCGCCTGGGTGGCCAGTTTGATGGCCTCTCCCATGGTGAGGCTGCCATCCATATGGTTGGCCAGTTCACGCAGGTTACGTGCCGCCAGAGGCAAGTTGGGGGAGAGGCAGAAGGTGCCCTCGTGGGGCAGCTTTGCCACTTCCGGGGATGGTTTCTGCGTCGCAGTCTCTTCCACCTCAATGGCATTCGTGACCAGCTCGGCGGCAACGGGGCGTATGCCGTAGAAGGCGGT
>JBFFRO010000385.1:0-1667 GCA_041572995.1 Thiohalomonadaceae bacterium | reverse complement strand
CAGCCCTTCCGGCCCGTTATCGACATCGAGCAGGATGGCATCAAAGGCACCGCGTTCCTGTCTGAGGATGGCACCGACATCACCCACGCTGACATCACAGCGCGGATCATCGAGCGGGTAGCCGGCAAAATGGCCGAGGTGCTGGCGGTTCCACTCCACCACCGCCGGGATGAGCTCGGCGACCGTAATCTCGACCTGAGGCCCGACCGCCTTGAGGGCAGCGGCGAGCGTGAAGCCCATGCCGAGGCCACCGATGAGTACCCGCGCTGGCTGCTCCGGCAGCAGGTGGGCGCAGCCCAGCTCCGCCAGGGCGTCCTCCGATCCGTGCTTGCGGCTACTCATCAGCTCGCCGCCACCACCGGCCAGCATGATCGAGAACTCCTCGCCTCGCTGGTAGAGGCGGAGCTCACCGCCCTCATCGGGGATGTCGCTACTGTCGATCAGTGTCCAGGGTCGCATGAGGATTCTTGTGCGCCGTGTGGCCTCGCCATGAAAAGGGGCTGAGAGGATAAACTCAATGGCGGGTGAATAACAGGGTATCAATCGGGGCGGGACTACCCCTTAGTTCCTGGCATCCCACATCCGCTTGAAGCAGAGATCCAGGGCCGAGAGCTCTACATCGATGGCCGCCAGCTGCTCACGTTCGGGAAAACGCTGGGTATGGCCCGCCTGGTACCAGGCCTCCATCTCCGCCTTTAGCGCGTCCCGCCGGGCATAGGTTTCGGCAATCTGCGCCTTGACCCTGGCCATGCGTGCCTCACCGATATCGGCAACGGCGTAGCGTACCCCCTCGCCGAACAGCCGGGTTCCCCCACCCTCCGCGGCAATCTGCTCGGCTCTCGCCGCATCCACCAGCTGTACGCCAGCGAGAAAGTCGATATCCAGCCCGGCCCAGTCGGCCAGCCAGGGGGTGGACGGCCCCATCAGCACGCTAATGGCGTTGGAGGCCAGCGCGGCGAGGCGGGGAAAGGTCTTGTTGATCAGCGAGGTGGCGGTGATGAAGACCCAGTCGGCCTGGGGCAGCAGGAATTCAGCGGCACTGTCCGGCAAATCGCCGCTGCCCGGATCGCGCTCGAGCACCTGCACATCCAGCCCCTCCAGAACCTGATCCAGCCCGGGGTAGCGGCCGATGACCACCACCTTGCGACCCACCAGCCGCGGACGAAAGTACTCGAATACCGCCAGGTTGGCCGAGCCCTGCGCTTGCAGCGGCGTAGCAGCGTTCATCAGGGCATTGTCGGCGCGGTTGATCACCGCGTTGGCGGCGGCCAGTCCGACCGTCGCCTCGTAGAAATTCCAGGAATCTAGCCACTGCGCCACCTCATGCACCGGGCGTCCGGCGACGCTGCCGGGCCACTGCAGCAGTCGCGTGGAGCTGCCGGGGCTCATCGCCAGCCCCAGTCCCTCGGCGGTACGGCAACTGCTCCAGGTGAGGCCGGTGCTCATCGCCTCAATCGGCGTGCTGGCCCCAGTCACGGCATCGCGGATCAGGTCATAGGGGGCGTTGGGATTAAAGGCGTTCATGTCGACTGTGTCCGGCGCTTCAGGGCCAGGCCCCCCTTGAGCATGACCAGGTCATGCAGGTCACAGAGCATGAAGTGACGGTTGGCCGGGTCGCCCATATGTTTGACGGTGCCGGGGTCGCCGTTCAGATAGCTCTGAGCCGT
>JBFFRO010000384.1:0-1672 GCA_041572995.1 Thiohalomonadaceae bacterium | reverse complement strand
GCCGAGGACCTGAGCCAGGCCTACGAGTTCATCAACACCCTGCGCCTGCGCCACCAGAGTGAGTGCATTCAGGCCGGCGAGGAGCCGGACAACCACCTCGACCCGGCCACCCTCTCGGCCCTGGACCGCGATCACCTCAAGGAGTGCTTCGCGCTCATCGCCGAGTTCCAGAAAACGCTGCAAATGCGCTACTCCATCGGCGGGATGCGCTAGTGCTATCGCTCCTCCACCTACGTCGACGCTGGTATGCCTCGCGTCTTGAGGATGGCCCCCTGCGGCGCTTTTACCAGCAGCCCTTTGCCCGGGGCGCCGCCACGATCGATGCGCTACCACTGCTTGCCGTCGACCTGGAAACCACCGGTCTTGATGCCGACAGCGACACCATACTGAGCGTCGGCTGGGTCCCCGTTGACGGCCTGAGCATTCGCCTGGGCGGAGCCCGCCACCAGCTGGTCCGCCAGCATGAGGAGATCAACGAGAGCAGCGTAGCGCTGCATGCCATCACCGACGATATGGCCGCCGGCGGCGAACCTCTGTGCAACGTGCTGCAAAGCCTGCTGGAGGCGCTGAGCGGGCGCGTACTAGTCGTGCACAACGCGCAGATCGAACAGAGCTTTCTCGACCGCGCCTGCCGGCGCTGCTTTGGCGGCCCGTTCATCGTGCCGACCATCGACACCCTGCAGCTGGCGCTACGCAGACTGCGGCGGCGCGAGCAGGCGCCGCGCAGTGGCGAGCTGCGCCTTGCTGCGCTACGCGAGCAGTACGGGCTGCCCCGCTACAAGGCCCACAACGCCCTGACTGATGCGCTCGCCGGCGCCGAACTGTTCCTTGCCCAGCAGGCCCACTGGGCCGGCGATGGGCAGGCCCGACTTAAACACTTCTGCGACTGATCCCCAGGCCGCGATGAAACCAGTACCGACATTGAGGAGTTAATCATGTCCGACAGCAAACTCTATCCCGTTCCCGCTGACTTTGCCGCTGCGGCCCATATCGATGAGGCGCGCTACAACAGCATGTATCAGCACTCCATCGATGACCCGCAGGGGTTCTGGGCAGAACAGGCAGAACGCGAGCTCGACTGGTTCAAACCCTGGGATACGGTGCTCGACTGGTCCTTCGATGGCGATGTGCACATCAAGTGGTTCGAGGGCGGCAAGCTCAACGTCGCCTACAACTGCATCGACCGCCACCTGGAGAGCCGCGGCGATCAGACCGCCATCATCTGGGAGGGGGACGACCCCGCCAACGACAAAAAAATCACCTATCGCGAGCTGCACGATGAGGTGGCCAAGTTCGCCAACCTGCTCAAGTCCCGCTGCGTGGAAAAGGGCGACCGGGTCTGCATCTACATGCCGATGATCCCCGAGGCCGCCTACGCCATGCTCGCCTGCGCGCGCATCGGTGCGGTGCACTCGGTGGTGTTCGGCGGCTTCTCCCCCGAGTCTCTCAAGGACCGCATCCTAGACTCCGACTGCAAGGTGGTAATCACCGCCGATGAGGGCGTTCGCGGCGGCCGTCCGGTGCCGCTCAAGGAAAACACCGACGTGGCACTGATGGAGTGCCCCAACGTGCACAGCGTCATCACTGTCAAGCACACCGGCGCCAAGGTGGGCTGGTACGAGGGTCGCGACATCTGGTACCACGTGGGCATGCAGGAGATGGCCGCCGAGTG
>JBFFRO010000383.1:0-1674 GCA_041572995.1 Thiohalomonadaceae bacterium | reverse complement strand
TGGCCAGGCGCAGGGCGGTCTGCAGCGGCTGCGCCGAGTCGGCGATCAGTTGCTGGAGGTGCGGGTAGAGGGCCAGGGCGTGCTCGGTGGCCTCACGCTTGGCTGCCAGATAGGGGTCGGGATCGCCGCTCAGCTCGCGTACCCGCTGGTGCAGGTGGCTGGCGGTGAGCGGTGGGCTGATACCCTGAACTTCGGCCTCCTTAAGCTCGATCTCGAGTTCGCCCTGCAGGGTGGTCAGGGCGTCGGCATCCAGTCCGGCGCGGCGGGCGGCCTCGACGGCCTGGCGCTGGAAACAGCGGTGGCAGGGGGACTGGGGTTTCATCATCGGACTATTCTAGCGACTATGGCGGGGCATAAAAAAACCCGCCATGCGGCGGGTTTTTTCACACGAAGCGATCGGCTTAGCCGTTGGCAGAGCAGACCAGCTCTTCCATGATCTTGCCGCTCTCGACCTCGTCGATGATCTTCTGGTACTCGGGGCTGATGGGGCAGCCGCAGGAGTGCTCCTTGGTAGCATGCAGACGGGCCTGCTCGATGTGCCACTGGGCGACTTTCAGGTGCTGATCAACGTTCATCGTTCTCTCTCCATTTAGGGTGGGAATGTTAGGTGCGGCTAATATACCCGATAAAACTACTCGGGTACAATCCCCACACGCAATCCGGTTTTCACGGTTCACTTTCGGTGGTGATGGGGCGGCAGGTTACAATGGCCGCCTTTGCCTGAGCTGAAGAAACGCCGACGATGCTAGAGACCCTCTCCACCCTGCAGCTGGCCGCCGCCACCGCCATCCTCGTTGTCGCCTACGTGGTGCGTGGCATCACCGGTTTTGGCTCCGGTCTGATCGCCATCCCGTTGCTGACGCTGATGCTGCCGCTGACTCTGGTGGTGCCACTCATCGGCCTGCTCGACTACCTCGCCTCGCTCACCCACGGATTTCACCACCGCCGTCAGATCCGCTGGCGCGAGTTGCTGCCGCTGCTGCCCTTCTCCCTGGCGGGGCTGCTTATCGCGCTGTACCTGTTCAAGACGGTGGATGCGGTCCTGCTCAGCCGCATCCTCGGCGGCATCGTGCTGCTCTACGCCCTCTACTCCCTCTTCAGCCATCCGCCAAAGGGCGGTCATAGTCGCGCCTGGGCCGCACCGCTGGGCGGACTGGGCGCGCTCATCGGCACCCTGTTCGGGACCGGTGGTCCCTTCTACGTGATCTACCTGCAGCTGCGCGGCCTGGACAAGGCCGCCTTTCGTGCCAGCGTCGCCACCATCTTTCTGCTCGATGGTATGGGCCGCATCGTCGGCTATACCGCCTCCGGCTTCTACACCGGCGAGCTGATGTGGATGCTGCTGGCGGCGCTGCCGGTGGCGGGCGCGGCGCTCTACGCCGGCGGCCATATCCACACCTCCATTAGCGCCGAGAGCTTCCGCCGCGCCATCGGTGTGGTGTTGATCGGCTCGGGGCTGATGCTGTTGCTGCGCTAGCTGCGGGGCGAATCTGTTAGAATCACCAACCCTTTTTTTCAGCCGCGGACCCAAGTATGGACCAGCCCAAGGATATCTACGACGACGCTGCCCGCCAGGCGGTGGAGCTGGGCAACCGCCTGGCCGAGGCCGAGCCGGAGGCGGACCTGTGGGATATCTCCGATGGCCTGTTGGCCGGGGCCGTCCACTACTGGCTC
>JBFFRO010000382.1:0-1687 GCA_041572995.1 Thiohalomonadaceae bacterium | reverse complement strand
CCGCCTTCGCCGCCGCCGGCCTCTACATCTCCAGCCTCAGCGCACAGCCGGCGGTGGCCGCGGTGGGCGGCTTCGGCCTGCTGCTGCTGCTGTGGATCCTCGATGCCATCGGCCAGGGCGAGGCGGCGGTCGGCCCCTTCAGCTGGCTCTCGCTGCACGGCCACTTCAAGCCCATGGTCTCGGGGCTGTTCAACAGTGCCGACCTGGCCTACTTCATTATCTTCATCGGTCTGTTCCTGGCGTTGACCATACGCCGTCTGGATGCCGAGCGGCTGCAGCGGGGGGAGTGATGGAGCTGAACAAAAAACTCCGCCGCCGCCTGCGTTTGGAAGGCCGCCTCTTCGTCCTACTGCTGCTGCTGACCTGCGGCCTGCTCGGCTGGCTCAGCAGCCGCTACGCCGTGCAGCTGGACTGGACCGCCGCCAGCCGCCACACCCTCAGCGAGCCCAGCCGCGCGCTGCTGGCACAGATGCAGGGGCCGGTGCAGGTCACCGCCTTCGCCCGCGGACAGGGGGAGATGCGCCCGCGCATCCGCACCCTCATTGAGCGCTACCGCCAGCACAAGCCGGACATCAGCCTGGAGTTCGTCGACCCGGACCGCGCCCCCCAGCGCTTGCGTGACCTGAACATCCGCTTCGACGGCGAGATGCTGATCGAGCACCGCGGCCGGCACGAGCAGCTGCAGCGCATCGGCGAATCGGCCTTCAGCAACGCCCTACTGCGCCTTAGCCGCGGCGGCGCCCGCAAGCTCTGCTTCCTCAGCGGCCATGGCGAGCGGCGGGCCGCGGGCCAGGCCAATCACGACCTGGGGCTGTGGCTGCAGGCGCTGGCCCCGCGCGGCATCAGCGCCGAGGAGTTCAACCCCACCGAGCGCATGCTCGGCAGCCAGGGCGCCATGCCCGAGGGCTGCGCAACGCTGGTGATCGCCTCGCCCCGCCAGGCGCTGCTGCCGGGCGAGGTGGCCGTGATTGGTGACTGGCTGGAGCAGGGGGGCAATCTGCTGTGGCTGGCCGAGCCGGACGGCCCGCAGGGGCTGTTGCCGCTGGCCGAGCGCCTGGGGCTGGAGCTGCTGCCCGGCACCGTGGTGGATTCCACCACCCGCCAGCTGGGTATCGAGCACCCGGCGGTGGCCGTCATCGTCCGCTACCCCGAGCACCCGGTGAGCAGTTCACTGCACGACACTCTCACCCTCTTCCCCTTCGCCCTGGCCATGCGCCAAAGTCCCAACGAGTGGCGCGCCGTACCCCTGCTGCGCACCCTTGAGGGCAGCTGGGTGGAGCACGGCAAACTGGAGGGTGAACTGCGCCTGGACGAGAATGAGATCAGTGGGCCTCTGGATATCGGCTGGCTACTGAGCCGCCCCCACCCCGCCGCCCGCGCAACCGAAACACCCGACGAAACCGGGCACGATGGTCACGAGCACGGCGCCGCGGAGCACGAGCAACGCATCGCCGTCATCGGTGACGGCGACTTCCTCAGCAACGCCTACCTAGGCAACCAGAGCAACCAGGCCCTGGGCGATGCCCTGGTCGACTGGCTGGCCCAAGACGATGCCCTCATCACCCTGCCTCGCCGCGAGGCCATCGACCCACGACTGGAGATGAGCCCGCTGCGCCGCGGTCTCATCGGTTTCGGCTTCCTCATTGTCCTACCGCTGGGCCTGCTCATCGCCGGCGGGCTCATCTGG
>JBFFRO010000381.1:0-1693 GCA_041572995.1 Thiohalomonadaceae bacterium | reverse complement strand
CGCTTCGAGCAGATCGCCGAGGAGCTGCTTTGTCCCATCTTCGAGTGGCAGGTGTAGCAATGCGAGCCCTCGACCCACTCAAATTTCCCCTGAGCGGCCAGCGCCTGATCGAGGCCAGTGCGGGCACCGGCAAGACCTACACCATTGCTGCGCTCTACCTGCGCCTGCTACTGGAGCGCCAGCTCTCGGTCACCGAGATCCTGGTGGTCACCTTCACCGAGGCGGCCACCCAGGAGCTGCGCGGTCGCATCCGTCAGCGTATCCACGAGGCCCTGCTGCTGCTCGAGGGGCGCGGCGAGGAGGACGATCCCACGCTGCAGGCGCTGGTCGGCCCATACCTGGGAGATCAGGGCGCTCGCCAGCGTCTGCGCGACGCCATCGTACGCATGGACGAGGCGGCCATCTACACCATTCACGGCTTCTGCCAGCGCACCCTGGGCGATGGCGCCTTCGAGAGCGGCGTCCTCTTCGACAGCGACTTCACCACCGAGGAGCTGCCGCTGCGCCTGCGCGCAGCACAGGACCTGTGGCGCCGCACCCTGCAGAGCATGGACGAGGAGGAGACCGCCTGGCTGCTGCAACACTGGTCCGGCCCCGAGGCGCTGCTCGACGCGCTAGATCCACTCATCGCCCACCCCGAGGCCCGGCGCCTTCCCGAGGGGCTGAATGTGACCGCCCTGGAGCATCAGCGCCAAGCCGCCTTCGAGGCCGTGGCCGAACGCTGGCGCACTGAGGGTGAAGCGCTGCGCCAGCTCCTCGACACCGCACCCGGCCTCACCCGCAATGCCAAAAGCTACCGTCAGGACCGTCTCGATGCGCTCTACGCCGCAGTGGATGACTACCTGGCCGGGGGCGATGCCAGCGTGCCCCTGCCAGCGAGCTTCGAACTGCTGACGCCGGAGGTACTCGGCGCCTCACTGAAAAAGAACGGCACAGCCCCCGAGCACCCGCTATTCGCTGAGGCCGCGGCACTAGCCCGCGTACACCAGGCGGTTGAGAGCACCCGCCACAGCCGTTTTTTGATCGACGCCGCCGACGCCGTCTCCGACTCCCTGGAAAGGGCCAAGGCCAGCGGCCGCACCCTCTTTTTCGACGACCTGCTGCGCAAGCTGGACCAGGCCCTGGCGGGGCAGGGGGGAGGACGCCTAGCCGCACGGGTTCGCAGCCAGCACCCGCTGGCGATGATCGACGAGTTCCAGGACACCGATCCGCTGCAGTACCGCATCTTCAGCCGCATCTACCGCGGGCACGACGAGTGCGGGCTGTTCATGATCGGCGACCCCAAGCAGGCCATCTACAGCTTCCGTGGCGCCGACATCTTCACCTACATGCAGGCCCGCCACGACACCGATGCGCAACAGGACCACTTCACCCTGGGCACCAACTGGCGCTCGCACAGTCGCCTGGTGAGCGCGGTCAATGCCCTGTTCGAGCAGGCCGAGGCCCCTTTCATCTATGACGATGAGATCCCCTTCCAACCGGTCGAGGCGGCGGGCCATGCCGATGCGACACCACTGTGCTTCGACGGGGTCGAGGCGGAACCGCTCAGCTGCTGGTTCGTGGAGATGGACGACGACAACGGCTTCAGGGGGAGCATACCCGGCACCTGGTCCGGCCCCAACCTGGCCAGGGGCTGTGCCGCCGAGATCGCCCGCCTGCTCACCCTCGGCCAGTCGGGACGGGCCACCATCGG
>JBFFRO010000380.1:0-1695 GCA_041572995.1 Thiohalomonadaceae bacterium | reverse complement strand
TGTAGGTCTTGCCGGTGCCCGCACTGGCCTCGATCAGGCGCTGGCCGCTCAGGGGAAATTTGAGTGGGTCGAGGGCTCGCATTGCTACACCTGCCACTCGAAGATGGGACAAAGCAGCTCCTCGGCGATCTGCTCGAAGCGTGCATCCAGCGGCTCGTGGCCGCGAAAGGCCTGGTCAAACCAGGGGTCCTCGCCCTCGCCGCTGACCCAGTCACTGCCCTGCCAGGCCTTGATGGCGGCCTCCATCCCCTCCACCGCTTCCTTGCCACGGGCGATACGCGTGGCGTAGGCCATGGAGCTTTTGGGAAAGAGCGGCTGAGGTTGCTGGCGGTTGGCGCGGTAGAGCGCCCACCACCCCTCGAGCTGACCTAGGGCCTGTTCCGCCGGCATGGGCCTGAAGGCAAACTCGCCATCCAGGCTCAGGTGACGGCTCTCATGCTCGCTACCTTCGCGGCAGCGGTGGAGGTGCTCCAGCCACAACCGCAACCGGTCTTTATCGTTGAGCTTGGCCGGGCGGTAGCGCAGCAGCCCCTCCCGCTGCCGGTGCTGGTGTACCGAGTCGGCCAGCTCCTCCAGGCCATCGAGTGTGGCCTGGAAATGGAGTCGCCCTGCCTCACCGTGGGGCAGCAGCCCCTCGGCACGCGCCTGTCGATAGCCCTGCTCCACGGGCGTGCCGTCCAGCATGAGCTCCAGGGTCGCGGACTTGAGCTGGTAGGCCTGCAGCGCATCCAGGCCGAAGCTCTCGTTCTCCTCCAGGGCCTCTTCGTACTCGGCCGAGTGCACCCCCAGAGTGTCACTGAGGAACTGCCGTGCCGGGTTGAGGGCAAAGCGGATCAGGGCCTCGCTGGTGGGCAGTTCCGTATCGTCGGTATCGCTTTGCAGCGCCGGGCCGATAAAGGCCCCGGCCCTCGGCTCGCGCTGCAGCCACTCGGCGGCATAGCTGCCGTGCGGATTGAGCGGCGGAAAATTGCGCGGGCTGAAGGGGTGCAGCGGGTGCTCCAAGTTCAGTTGCTGGCGCAGCTCTCCCTCCTCCAGGCAGTAGCCCTGCTCGATGTAATCCAGCAGCTCGCTCACCAGCACCGAGGGGAGCTTGGGGCTGTTGTCCTGCTGGCTGCGACCGCTGTAGCTGATGTGCAGGTGTTCGCGTGCGCTGAGCAGCATCTCCAGGAACAGGTAGCGGTCCTCGTCGCGCAGCACGCGGTCGCCGCGTTGAGGGTCGGCAGCGATGAGGTCAAAGCCCAGCGGGCGCTGGCTGCGGGGGAAGTCACCGTCGTTCATCCCCAGCAGGCAGATGACACGAAAGGGGATGGCCCGCGCCGCGACCATGTCGCTGCAGCTAACCCGGCCATTGAGTAGCCGCTGGCTGGCACCATCGCCGCGGCGCAGCAGGTTGCTCAGGTGGTGGTGGATGAGGCGGTGGCTGAGCTCGCCCTCGAAGCCACCGCTGTCGGCCCGCTCCACCATCTGCGCCAGCTGCTCGCGCAGGCTATCGAGTAGCACTCCCTCATGATCGGAGGGGGCCAGAAGCTCGTCCATCAGGCGGTTGATGCGCTGCTGCCACTGCGCCAGCGACGCCGGTTGGGCGAGACGGCGGCGCCACTGGTCGAGCAGCTCGACGAAGTGGCACAGCTGACCCAGCCACGGCGCCTCACTGCCCTCAATATCCGCATAGGGAGCGATCCCCTGATAGAGGCC
>JBFFRO010000379.1:0-1712 GCA_041572995.1 Thiohalomonadaceae bacterium | reverse complement strand
TCCCTGCACGAGGACTTCCACGGCGCCACCGGCATCGATCTGAACCGCGCCGGCACCCCGCTGCTGGAGATCGTCTCCGAGCCCGACCTGCGTTCGGCCAAGGAGGCGGTGGCCTACATGAAGAAGATCCACTCGCTGGTGCGCTACCTGGAGATCTGCGACGGCAACATGCAGGAGGGTTCCTTCCGCTGCGACGCCAACGTCTCCGTGCGCCCCAAGGGCCAGGAAGCGTTCGGCACCCGCGCCGAGATCAAGAACCTCAACTCCTTCCGCTTCGTCGAGAAGGCCATCGAGTACGAGGTGGAGCGCCAGATCGACCTGATCGAATCCGGCGGCGAGGTGGTGCAGGAGACCCGTCTCTACGACTCGGTCAAGGGCGAGACCCGCTCCATGCGCTCCAAGGAGGAGGCCAACGACTACCGTTACTTCCCCGACCCGGACCTGCTGCCGCTGGAGATCGACGACGACTTCATCGAGGCCGTGCGCGCCACCCTGCCCGAGCTGCCCGATGCCAAGAAGGAACGCTTCCAGGAGCAGTACGGCATCTCCGCCTACGACGCCGGTGTGCTCTCCGCCTCGCGCGAGCTGGGCGACTTCTACGAGTCGGTGGTCGAGCAGGCCGGCGGCGAGTCGAAGATCTGCTGCAACTGGGTGATGGGTGACCTCTCCGCCTTCCTCAACAAGGAGAACAAGGAGATCACCGAGTCCCCGGTTTCCGCCGAGCTGCTCGCCGGCATGATCAAGCGCATCGCCGACAACACCATCTCCGGCAAGATCGCCAAGGATGTGTTCGAGGCGATGTGGAACGGCGAGGGCGATGCCGACACGGTGATCGAGGCCAAGGGCCTCAAGCAGATTACTGATACGGGTGCGATCGAGGCGATCATCGACGAGATCATCGCCGCCAACCCGCAGCAGGTGGAGGCCTACCGCGGCGGCAAGGACAAGCTCTTCGGCTTCTTTGTCGGCCAGGTGATGAAGGCCACCCAGGGCAAGGCCAACCCCGGCCAGGTCAACCAGCTGCTCAAGGCCAAGCTGGCGGGCTAGGCCCTAGCATCGAACGCGCGGACAGGTCGCCGCATGGCGGCCTGTTTGCGTTTTGGGAGAGAGAAAAATGAGCGATCAACTACACCGATTCCTCTTCGACCAGGCCGCCGTGCGCGGCGAGCTGGTACAGCTGAACGAGAGCTGGGGCGAGGTGCTGGGGCGCCACGACTACCCGCCACGGCTGCGCGAGCTGCTGGGCCAGACCCTGGCCGCCGGCGCGCTGCTGGCCGCCACCCTCAAGTTCGACGGCTCCATCACCCTGCAGGTGCGCGGTGACGGCCCGGTCTCGCTGCTGGTGGTGGATGTCAGCTCCGAGCGCAGCCTGCGCGGCGTCGCCCACTGGAAGGGCGAGGTGCCCGAGGGCAGCCTGCGCGATGCCTTCGGCAACGGCCAGCTGGCCATCACCATCGAGCCGCAGGACGGCAAGCGCTACCAGGGCATCGTCGCCCTGGAGGGGGAGTCGCTGGCCGACGCCATCGACGACTACCTGCAGCGCTCCGAGCAGCTGGCCACGCGCATGTGGCTCTCGGCCGACGGCGAGCACGCCGCCGGCCTGCTGCTACAGCGCCTGCCCAATGCCGGCGATGCCGAGCGCGAGGCGGCGGACGAGGCCTGGCAACACCTCACCACCCTGGCCGCCACCATCACCGGCGAGGAGCTGCTGG
>JBFFRO010000378.1:0-1712 GCA_041572995.1 Thiohalomonadaceae bacterium | reverse complement strand
GAGCCCGGGATCTACTCTTCGGGTACGCCGCTGGAACCCAATCGCAGCTGGCGTAAGAACTCCGTTCGCTTCAAGCAGCTGGACGACATGGCGCGCCGTATTAAGGCGCTGGAAAAGCTTTTGCAAGAGAGAGAAGGTTAAGCATTGAACAGCATGGACATTCAGGAGGTGCTCGAGCACCTGCCGCACCGTTACCCCTTTCTTCTGATCGACCGCGTGCTCGATTTCGAGCCGGGAAAATCTCTTAAGGCCCTGAAGAATATCTCGGTCAACGAGCCGATGTTTACCGGTCACTTTCCCGAGCGCCCGATCTTCCCCGGCGTGCTGATTATGGAGGCCCTGGCCCAGGCCACCGGCATCCTCGCCTTCAAGACCCAGGGGAACAAACCGGACGGTTCTTCACTCTATTACTTTGCCGGTATCGACAACTGCCGCTTTAAGCAGCCGGTGGTGCCGGGGGACCAGATGATCCTTGATGTCGAGGTGCTCAAGGAGAAGCGGGGCATCTGGAAGTTCAAGGCCGAGGCCAGCGTCGACGGTAAGATGGTAGCCTCCGCCGAATTGATGTGTGCAGAACAGGCGATCAAATGAGTTCGATCCATCCCACGGCGATCATCGACCCCAGCGCTGTTATCGGCGAGGGGGTCAGCATCGGCGCCTATGCGGTCATCGGTGCTGACGTCTCTATCGGCGACGACAGCTGGGTCGGTCCGCACGTGGTGATCAACGGACCGACCTCTATCGGCAGAGAGAACAAGATCCACCAGTTTGCCTCGGTGGGTGAGGCACCACAGGATCTCAAGTACGACGGTGAGCCGACGCGTCTGGAAATCGGTGACCGCAATACCATCCGCGAGTTTGTCACCCTTAACCGTGGCACGGAGAGCGGCGGCGGTATTACCCGTATCGGCAACGACAACCTGATCATGGCCTATGTGCATGTGGCCCATGACTGTGTGGTCGGCAACGGCTGTATCTTCTCCAACAACGCTTCGTTGGCCGGTCACGCCCATGTGGGAGACTTCGCCATCCTCAGCGGTTTCACCCTGGTGCACCAGTTCACCTCCATCGGTAGCTATGCCTTTACCGGCATGGGCTCGGCCATCTCCAAGGATGTGCCTCCCTACCTGATGATTAACGGTAACCCGGGCAAGCCGCATGGCCTGAACAAGGTGGGCCTCAAGCGCCGCGGCTTCAGCGATGAGCAGGTGAAGAACCTCACCCAGGTGTACAAGATCCTCTATCGCCAGGGGCTCTCCCTGGAAGAGGCCAAGGAACAGATCAAGGCCATGGCCGAGGGACGGGAGGAGGTCCAGCGCTTTGTGGAGTTTCTCGACGCCTCCCGGCGCAGCATTATCCGCTAAGAGAAAAGGCCGCGAATGCGGCCTTTTTTATGGCTTCAACAGCTCCAGTGCCAGTTCGGCGACATTCCCCGGGGCGCCGCCACCGCCCAGTCTTTCCAGTATCCCCGCCTGCTTCTCGCGCATCTGCGTTGCCACACCGTTCTCGTCGGCCAGCAGACGCAGGGCCTCGGCGGCGATGTTGTCGGCGGTGGCCTCATGCTGAATCAGCTCCGGGGCCATACGCTCACCGGCGACGATGTTGCACAGGGCGATGTGATCGACCTTGATCAGGCGCGACATGATCCAGTAGCTGATCGGGGCGATACGGTAGGCCACCACCAGCGGCACCTGCATGAGCGCGATCTCCAG
>JBFFRO010000377.1:0-1725 GCA_041572995.1 Thiohalomonadaceae bacterium | reverse complement strand
GGGACGATGAAGGTCAGCACCAGGAAGATGTACTTCACCGACTTGAGGAAGGCGGCGCTCTTGCCGTGGAAGTACTCACGGGTGTTGAACGAGCCGCCCATCATGCCCATGGACTTCTGCACCACCTTGGCGTGGCGGATGCCGGTGGCGCTCTGGATGGTGGACTTGTGCTTGATGCGGGCGTTGCGATAGAGCGAGGCGCTGCGGGTGATGAAGCCGGCCACGGTGATGATGATGGCCCAGCCGGCGTAGAAGCCGACCAGCTCAGGTGCCACGTAGGCGGCGTAACCGGCGGCCAGGGTGAAGCCCGAGGCGGTGCCCAGCAGCAGGTAGTTGACCACGGTCAGGGCACAGGCCCACTCCTGCAGGAAGCGCACGCTGGCGTAGATCATCGCGGTGCAGACGAACAGGCCGAATACGGCCAGCGAGGTCACGGTGCCCAGGGCCAGGGTCAGCTGGTTGTCGACGGTGAGACTGCCGAGCAGCTGGGCGTCCCAACCGAAGTAGTGGAAGGCCATGTAGAGGAACACCATGCCGATGGTGATCGGCATGGCGATCAGTTCACGCGAGAGCCAGGAGGTGCGCCACTGCAGCATGCCGCGCCAGGCACGGGTGATCATGTAGCTGGGCTTGCCCAGGTGGAACACCGCGGCGAACAGGCCGCCGAGCAGGAACAACAGGGCGATGAAGCTGCCGGTGACGTAGAAGCCGCTCTCCTGAGTGGGCAGCAGGCCGAGGGCCGAGTAGCTCTGCTCGGTGAACAGCGCCAGGAACAGGCCCTGACCCACCCCGATGAGGGTGGTGAGGAAGATGACGGAAAATGCGGGATGCATTGTCTTTCTCCAGTTCTTTATTCGTTAGGCCCCGGGGCCTGGCCCCGGGGTAGACGCTTACATCAGCCAGTCGTCCAGGGTGACATCCTTGGAGGTCTCGTGACGGATGTCCTCCTTCTTCAACGGGTTGTCCTCGCGGATCAGCTCGTCTTCGTGGATGTGCATCTCGGTCTTGCGACGCGGCAGGTAGTGGTTGGAGGGCTTGGTGCCCCACTCCGGCATCAGCTGGTAACCACTGCGGTCGCGGATCGCCTGGGAGACCTCGGACTGGTCGTCGTGGACGTCGCCGAACAGACGCGCGGAGGTCGGGCAGGCCAGCACGCAGGCGGGCTTGCGCTCGGACTCGGGCAGCGTCTCGTCGTCGATGCGGTCGACGCAGAGGGTGCACTTGCGCATCACCTTCTCGTACTCGTCGAACTCACGGGCGCCGTAGGGGCAGGACCAGGAGCAGTACTTACAGCCGATGCACTTGTCGTAGTCCACCAGGACGATGCCGTCCTTCTCGCGCTTGAAACTGGCGCCGGTGGGGCAGACGGGGACGCAGGGGGCGTCCTCGCAGTGCAGGCAGCTCTTCGGGAAGTGCAGGGTCTCGGTGTTCGGGAAGGTACCGAACTCGTAGGTCTGCACGCGGTTGAAGAAGGTACCGGTGGGGTCCTTGTCGTAGGGGCGGTCATCGAACAGCGGCCCGGACTTCTCCGAGGAGGTGTTCCACTGTTTGCACGAGGTCACGCAGGCGTGACAGCCGACGCAGACGTTCAGATCGATAACAAGGGCTAACTGGGTCATTAGTTCTTGCCTCCCTTGGTGAACAGACCGGCGAAGTAGTTCTGCCAGGGACGGCGTTTCTCCATACCGGGAACGGGTTTCATCTCAGCGTACTGCGGGAAGGTCT
>JBFFRO010000376.1:0-1742 GCA_041572995.1 Thiohalomonadaceae bacterium | reverse complement strand
GGTCTGAGTGCCCATCAGCTGTGGCTGCTCTATCCGGGGCTGGAAGGGGTGGCGGCACGGGTTTACCGCCTCAACCACTGGTGGGGGCTGGCGGTGTTTTGCGCGCTCTTTTTCCCCTATTTGTGCGGCTGCGGCCTGCCCCCGCCCTAGGTTAAATCTACCTCGCCCATCTCGTCTTAAGCCAGTATTAAGCAAACTGCTTGAATTTCACTGGCTTAGATTCCCTAGTTAGTGTTGATTGTTGCCAGTCCTTGGGTAAGAATGTGAACCAGTTCACATTTTTGTGATGGGCCCGCCTGACGGGCCTCTGCATGAGGAGAGGGCCCTCTGTTTTCCTGGCTGAAGCGTAGACACAAAATCAATGGAGAGACCGGCGTTAGCGTGATGCCGGAGGGCGTGGCGCTCGCCCGTATCAAGGCTGGGGATGACGGACATCCGCCTCACGTGGAGCTGTGTGAGTTCTTCCCGTTGGAGAGCGCCGCCGGCCAGCAGGAGCTGCTGGCCGAGTTGGTGGATGGTTACGGCCTGGCCCGCAGCCACTGCCTGAGTGTGATGCCCGGCAATTTCAGCCTGCTGCTGGTCGAGGCACCGCAGGTGGATGCCGCCGAACTCAAGGCGGCGGTGCGCTGGCAGATTAAAGACCTGATCGACTTCCATATCGACGACGCGGTCATCGACGTCTTCGACATCCCCGGCCAGGAGGCACGCGGGCGCCAGAAGATGATGTACGTGGTGGCTGCACGCGTCTCCACCGTGCAGGAGCACATCGACCTGCTCGAGGGGGCGGGTGCCGCACTCTCGGTGATCGACATCCCCGAGCTTGCCCTGCGTAACATCGCCGCGCTACTGCCCGAGGGGCCCGGCGGCGTGGCCCTGTTGCACTTCACGCGCCACAGGGGCCTGCTCACCCTCAGCCGTGACGGCGAGCTTTACCTCTCGCGTAACCTGGAGATGGGCTGCGAGGCCCTGCACTCGCAGCTGCAGGCCGACGCCGGCGTCGAGCTTGGCGGCATGAGTCTGGAGTCGCAGGAGAATGAGGGGGGCTTCTCCCCCGGCATGACCCGCCTGCTCGATAGCATCGTCCTCGAGGTGCAGCGTTCGCTGGACTACTACGAGAGCCACTTCTCGCTGCCGCCGGTCGGCGGTCTGGTGCTGGCCCCCACCGAGGAGCCCATCCCCGGCATGCTCAGCTACATCGCCAGTAACCTCAGCGTGCCGGTGCGTACCCTGGATCTCAATGCCGTGCTCGATAGCGAGACCACGCTCAGTGATGCCCTGCAGTCTCGCGCCCTGCTGGCCATCGGCGCGGCCCTGCGTCGCGAAGAGAAGGTGCTCTGATGCAGCAGGTCAATCTCTATCAACCCATCTTCCGCAAGCAGGAGAAGGTCTTCTCCGCCAAGACCATGCTGCAGGGTGGCGCCGTGGTGCTTGTCGGTCTGATCATCTTTACCTTTTTTGTGCAGCGCCAGGGCGCGGCCATGCGTGAGCAACTGGCCCAGGCCGAGCAACTGCGTGAACAGCGTACCCAGCAACTGGTGGAGGCGAGCGGCCTGTTCCCGCCCAAGCTCAAGAGCGCCGACCTGGAGGAGCAGGTGGCCTACTTCCGCCGCCGGGTGGAGCTGCGCCAGCGACTGCTGGCAGCACTGCAGACGCGCGAGAGCGGCGGTGCCGATGGCGGTTTCAGCGATCACCTGGCAGCGCTCTCGCGCCAGCGCACCTCGCAGCTGTGGCTGCAGAGGGTC
>JBFFRO010000375.1:0-1786 GCA_041572995.1 Thiohalomonadaceae bacterium | reverse complement strand
TCCACCTCCAACGCCCAGCGTGCCGCCGCTGCCCATGTGCTCTTCAACCTGCTCACCGCGATGGTAGCTCTACTGCTGCTGGGGCCGATGCTTGAGCTGATCGCCGTCGGCTTTCCTGAGGGAGGGGTTGCCACGGTGCTGGCCTTGTTCCATACCATCTTCAACCTGCTCGGGGTGGCACTGATGTGGTGGCTGACACCGACCCTGGTGCACTTCCTTGAGGGGCGCTTTCGCAGCATCGAGGAGGATGAGGGGCGGCCGCGTTACCTGGACCGCAACGTCATGGCCGCGCCTGGCCTGGCCCTGGACGCCCTGGCCATGGAGCTGGAGCGCATCGGTGCTATGGCACTGGGAATGGGACGTGCAGCGCTAAGTGTGGAGCATCATCCGGGGCGCCGTCTGGAACAGGAGCACGGTGCGCTGGAGCGGTTGGTGCGAGCGGTGAGTGAATTCTGTGTGGAGCTGCAGCACGGCCAGCTGACCAAGCCGTTGGGCGAGGCGCTGCCGGTGGCACTACGCGTCGCCCGCTACTACCAGGCAGTGGGTGCATCGGCACTGGCGTTGGTGGAGAATCAGCAGCACCGTCAGGATGTGGAGTTGGAGGGGTTGGCCGAGACCATGGCCCGCTTCCGCAGTGGTGCAGTCGAGCTGCTCAAGCGGGTCGATCACCTGGATGAGAACTACTCCCTGGAGGAGGCGGAGGCGCTGCTGGAGGAGCTGGAGCGTGACTACCAGCAACTCAAGTCGCAGCTACTGCAGGCGGGGGCGTCGGAGCGTCTGAAGGTGCGTGAGATGGTCGGCCACCTGGATCTCTATAGCCTGCTGCGTCGCGAGCTGGAACAGGCGTTCAAGGGCGCGCGCTATCTGCACCGCCTGCGTGACCTGGCCGAGCGCGTACGTACCGAGCCGGAGGGTAAGGAGGAGAAGGAGGATGAGGCGACGGAGGAGCCGTCTACCGATGAATCTTCAGAAACTTAAGTTTGTCCTAAGATTGACTGCGTAGCCTCTGTGTCCAAGCTTGGGGAGTGTGTTTGGGAAGATTCGCTCTCCCCTGGCTTAGAAGTTTTCCTCTTCGATAGAAGCTGAACTTCTCTGTACCTCTCCTTCAAAGGCGGTGAGCGCAAGCTTCACCGTCTTTTTTTTGTCCCTACCCCACCATCAGGTAGTCCAGCCCACGCCGGTAGCCCATTGTCTGGAGATCGGCGGCGATCAGCTCGCGAGCACCGTGGTTGCTAACGTAACAGAGCACCAGCGGTCGCTCCTCCTGCTCTGCCAGCCACTCGGGGCCGTGCACCGGCACCCCCTTCAGGCGGTTGCCGATCTTCCGCGGGTCGATATCGATCCAGGCGCTGGGGGCGAGGCCGTGAGCGATCAGGTGGGCACAGCGTTGGCGGGTCTTGCGCCCGGCCCCCCAGAAGGCCAGTGTCCGCCCCACCATGCGCGGGTCTTGCGCCAGGTACTCGGCGCGCAGGCGGTCGAAGGCCTCACGCGCGTAGCGCGGGTCGGTGCGGGTGAGGCGCCCCTCGCTCTCACGCCAGTGCAGCAGTACCTCCTCCAGCTTGGCCATGCGCTCGCCCGCACGGTGCAGGCGCAGCAGCAGTTCGTAATCTTCGGGAAAGTTACCATCGCGGTAGCCGCCCAGTCCCAGTACTACATCGCGGCGGAACATCACCGAGGGGTGGGCGATGGGCAGCTCCACGTAGATCTCATCGCGCATGTCCTCGCTGCTCAGGCAACCGTTTTGCCAGCGGATGTACTCGCGAAATCCCTCCTGAACGAGTTCTTC
>JBFFRO010000374.1:0-1800 GCA_041572995.1 Thiohalomonadaceae bacterium | reverse complement strand
GTCGGC
This sequence comes from Thiohalomonadaceae bacterium, assembly GCA_041572995.1. Classification (GTDB taxonomy): domain Bacteria; phylum Pseudomonadota; class Gammaproteobacteria; order Thiohalomonadales; family Thiohalomonadaceae; genus JBFFSW01. The sequence continues at coordinate 1,794 of JBFFRO010000374.1, read as the reverse complement.
TGGGCCTCACGCTGCTGGGCCGCGAGCGCCTCATCGGAGTTCTCACTAAGGAAGGCAATGGCAGCATCGTTGGCCTCGCTGAAGGCCAGCCCTAGCCCCTCGGGGGTGAGGCGCGCCACCTGGGCGTTGATGCGGAAGGAAGTGTCCCCCTCCACCGGGAAGCGGACCGTCACCGGCGCGCCGCTCAGAGACTCCGGCGCCCCCTCGGTATTGATCTGCAGAAACAGGCCGCCACGGCAGAAATCGCGGATACGGCAGAACTGCGGCGGGAAGCCCTCCAGCATCAGTTCGCAATCCAGCTCAACAGCGTATCGGGGGTGAGTGCGCCGGTTATCGATACTCATTCGGCTTCCTTCAATCCAAGCTTTCCCTTATCAATGTAGCGGTCCCTAGCGATTAGCCCCTGAGGTCACCCGCCTCCGTAGTGTAACGCTGAGTATATGCCCAACAGGGTGTAGGACAAAACCCTACCTTTCGTCCTGCCATGCCGTCAGCGGGGACATCTGCTAGGATCGCCCGCACACCCGCCTGCCGTGCCCAACGGCTGTCACGTTCCAATGGAAAAGACTCCATGAAATACATCGGTGCCCATGTCAGCATCAGCGGCGGGGTGGAGAACGCCCCGCTTAATGCCGCCGCCATCGGTGCCAGGGCCTTCGCCCTGTTCACCAAGAACCAGCGCCAGTGGAAGGCCAAGCCGTTAACCGAGGCCTCCATTGCCGCCTTTCGCGAGAACTGCGACAAGCACGGCTACACCCCGGCGCAGATCCTGCCCCACGACAGCTACCTGATTAACCTCGGTCACCCGGAGCCCGAGGCACTGGCCAAATCGCGTGACGCCTTTATCGATGAGATGCAGCGCTGCGCTCAGCTGGGGCTGGACCGGCTCAACTTCCACCCCGGCAGTCACCTGAAGAAGATCAGCGAGGAGCAGAGCCTGACGCTGGTGGCCGACTCCATCAACCTCGCTCTGGAGCAGGTCGAGGGGGTCACCGCGGTGATCGAGAACACCGCCGGCCAGGGCTCCAACCTCGGCTACCGCTTCGAGCACCTGGCCGCCATCATCGAACAGGTGGAGGACAAGTCCCGGGTCGGCGTCTGCCTCGACACCTGCCACACCTTCACCGCCGGCTACGACCTGCGCACCATTGATGCCTGCGAGGCTACCTTCGCCGAGTTCGAGCGCCTCGTCGGCTTTGGCTACCTGCGCGGCATGCACCTCAACGATGCCAAGCCTGAGCTGGGCTCGCGGGTGGACCGCCATGAAAGCCTGGGGGTGGGCACCATCGGCTGGGCGCCCTTCGAGTTCATCATGAACGATACCCGCTTTGAGGGGCTCCCCATGGTGCTGGAGACGGTAGACGAGACCATCTGGCCGGAGGAGATCGCTGCGCTCTACGCGCTAGAGCGATAAAGCACACCATAAAAAAGGGCGCCGAAGCGCCCTTTTTTATGACCCGAATATCGCTTATTCGGCCAGCTGCTGGATCCCGTCGAGGAACCAGGTGGGGGCAGCAGCCCCCTTGGGCTTGAGGAAATGCCACACCTCACGCACCTGGGCCGGCTGGGCCTCGCTCTCCTCGCGCAGGATGGCATCAAAAAGCACGGTGGCCTGCAGCTCGCCGTCGAGCTCACGCGCCTCCAGTAGTTCCACCTCCAGCTTGAGCACGTCGGTGCGGTTCTCCCCCGCTCTCGCGCGCAGCTGCTCCTGTGCCTCGGCGAACACCTTGTCAGTGGTGAACTGGCGGATATCGGCCAGGTCGCCCGCATCCCAGGCAGTCTGCAGGCGGCGGT
>JBFFRO010000373.1:0-1804 GCA_041572995.1 Thiohalomonadaceae bacterium | reverse complement strand
CCGAGGTGAAGGCGGCACTACTGGAAGGTAGCGGCCCGCAGGGCAATCTGCTGCGCCGGGTGATGGAGTTCGAACAGGGCGAGTGGGGAACCCTGGACGCCGACGAGGGCGCCAGTCCCAGCGGCGATGATATCGCCCAGGCCTACCTCGATGCGGTGGATTGGGCGCGCCAGAGCATGAGCAGCCTTAACGACTAAGCGAGAGCGAACCCGCCGCCTGCATCCGCGCCCGCCAGCCGGGGGCGATGTAGGTGGTGGAGACGGTCTCGGTGATCAGCGCGGGTCCCTCGACCACCTGTCCCAGCCCCAACTCATCACGCCGGTAGACCGGCACCATCCCATCGATGCCATAGAGCTTCACCGTCAGCTCCGCCTCGCCCGGCGTATCATCCGGGACGATACCGGGACGTAGCGGCGGCGTCGGTCCCTCCAGCCCCAGCCGCAGATTGACCAGCTCCACCGCCCGCTGCAGGCGGTGGCCATAGCGCTGCTCGTGGGCCGCGTGAAAGGCCTCGGCTGCGGCGGCAATATCGCCAGACCAGGGGATGTTCAGGGTGTAGCTCTGGCCGCGGTAACGCAGGTCCAGACTGGGGCGGCGATGCAAGTCACCGCCTGCCACCCCCTCGGCGGCCAGGGCCTCCGCACCGTGTGACTCCAGCTCTTCCAGCTCCGCCTCGATCACCTCGACAGAAAGTGACTCCAACTCCCCCTGCACGGTGCGTGAGAGCTGCCGCCCACGCGGCGCGGTGAGCATGCCCAGGGCCGAGAGCACTCCACCATGGATCGGCACCAGTGCCCGCTCCATCCCCAGCGCTTCGGCTAGGGCGCACACCTGCAGGCCACCGGCGCCACCGAAGGAGACCAGGGTAAGGGCACGAGGGTCGATGCCGCGCTGTACCGACATCACCCGCAGGGCGCGGGCCATATGCTCATTGGCGATACGGATGATGCCCGCTGCCGCCTCCTCGACACTCAGCCCCAGCGGGGCGGCGACCGTTGCTACGGCACGCTGCGCCGCCTCCACATCTAGGCGCATACCGCCGCCGAGGAAGGCCCCGGGCAGCAGCCGGCCCAGCACCAGGTTGGCGTCGGTCACCGTCGGCCGTTCCCCGCCGCCGCCGTAGCAGGCGGGACCGGGCGAGGCCCCAGCCGACTCCGGTCCCACCTGCAGCAGACCGCCGGCATCCACGTAGGCGATGGAGCCGCCACCCGCGCCGATGGTGTGCATATCCACCTGCGGCACCGCCACAGGCCAGGGACCGATACGTCCCTCGCTGGTCAGTTGCAGTGCACCGTCGATCAGCGCCACATCGGTGGAGGTACCGCCCATATCGAAGGTCAGCAGGCGCTCACACCCGGCATCACGCGCCACCGCACGCGCCCCGGCCAGGCCGCCGGCAGGGCCCGAGAGCAGCATGTTAACGGCGAAACGGCCCGCCTGCTCGGCGGCGATGGTGTCGCCCGAGCTCTGCATCACCGACAGCGGTACACCCGGCAGCCCCTGGCGCAGGCGCTGCAGGTAACCCTGCACCAGCGGTCCCACCCAGGCGTTGAGCCAGGTGGCGATGCCGCGCTCGTACTCCTTGATCTCCGGCAACACCTCGGATGAGCGGGAGATGAACACCTCCCCCGCGGTCGCCTCACTGAGTGCCTCGGCGATGCGCCGCTCGAAGCGATCATCAAGGAAGGAGAAGAGCAGGTTGATGGCCACCGAGCGCGGCGAGAGCGCCGTCACCTGGGCGACCAGCTCCGCCAGCTCTTCCTCATCCAGCGGCTCGACGACAGAGCCGTCCGCTCCCAAGCGT
>JBFFRO010000372.1:0-1808 GCA_041572995.1 Thiohalomonadaceae bacterium | reverse complement strand
GGTTCGGCTTGAAGTGAAAACACACACAGTGAAAGCAGAGCAAACAGGTAGAGCCTGAGCTTAGGCACGGGGGTACCCCTCACTATCATTTATAAAGATTATTGTTATGCGAGGGGCTAGCGGGTGTTAAACCTACACAAAAAAATGAAATTTATATAAATCTCAATGCGTTACAAATAGCCCGCCCAATATCGGGGAAATTTTAGCACACTACACTGGGGTCGACGGCGCCCTTCGAGACCACAAACGAAAACGGGGTCCCATGTGGGACCCCGTTACAATTTGGCGGAGAGGGAGGGATTCGAACCCTCGATACGTTGCCGTATACACACTTTCCAGGCGTGCTCCTTCAGCCACTCGGACACCTCTCCAAATTGTCACTTTCCGCACATGACCCTGAAAGGGCCCGCCGAAAGAGCGCGCAAGGTTAAACCAGTTATGGAGCAAACGCAAGCCGAAGGCCGAAATCGGCCCACTCTTGGCCGGGAGCATCCCAACCGGGGTAAACTAGCCGCCACTAACTTCCTGCAAACACAACGAATTATAGCGATCGAAGGGATTATCCATGTTCACGCCACGTAAACGCATCCTCACCGCCCACATTGTCCCCAGGGCCGACCGGGCCGATGACAAGCACGCCGGTATCCCTGGCCTGCAGCTGTGCGATCATTACTAGGCTGGGCACTATGAACGAGACCATGATCAGCCGCGATGAGGTCAACAGCCTCGACCAGCTCTTTCGCCTGCGTTGCGAACGCACACCCGAGGCCCCTGCCTACCGCGGCTTCGACACCGAGAGCAAGCAGTGGCACGACTGGAACTGGCGTGAGACGGCCAATGAGGTTGGACGCTGGCAGGCGGCGCTGGCCCGTGAGGGCCTGAAGCCCGGCGACCGTGTCGCCCTGAACCTGCGTAACAGCCCACAATGGGTGCACTTCGAACAGGCCGCTCTGGGGCTGGGGCTGGTGGTGGTACCGCTCTACACCGACGACCGTGCCGACAATATCGCCTATATCCTCGAGGAGACCACCGCACACCTGCTGCTGGTACAGGATGAGGCCCGCTGGCGACGTCTGATCGATGGTATGGAGGCTGGCCATAAAGGCCTGCCCGAGCTGCGTCGGGTGGTGGTGCTGGAAGGAGTGAGCAACCCGGAGGATGAGCGGACACGCGCCGCTGCCGACTGGTTGCCTGAAGGGGATAGCTTCCCCGTCAACGAGCGCGCGGACACCGACAGCAATGCCCTGGCCACCATCGTCTTCACCTCCGGCACCGTCGGCCGCCCCAAGGGGGTAATGCTCAGCCACCGCAACCTTATCGCCAACGCCTTCGCCTCGCACGACCGTGCCCCTATCGATGCCAGCGATCGCTTGCTCTCCTTCCTGCCTCTGGCGCATATGTACGAGCGCACCGGCGGCTACTACCTGCCGATGCTGATTGGCGCCGAGGTGTGCTACGCCCGCTCCATCGCCCAGCTCAGCCGCGATCTGGAAGAACAGCAGCCGACGGTCTTCTTCTCGGTACCGCGCATCTTCGAGCGTATCCTCGCCCGCCTGCAGGAGCAGTTGAAGGAGGCCCCGGTCTACCGGCGCTGGCTCTTCCGCCTGGCCGTGGCCGCCGGCTGGCGGCGCTTCGAGTATCGCCAGGGGCGCACCGGCTGGAGTCCGCTGCTGTGGCTGGCGCCGTTGGGCCAGCGCCTGGTGGGCGACAAACTGATGGCCAAGTTGGGCGGACGCCTGCGTTTTGTCGGCACTGGCGGGGCTCCGCTCTCCTATGCGGTGGCGCGCACCTTTATCGGCCTGGGTCTG
>JBFFRO010000371.1:0-1819 GCA_041572995.1 Thiohalomonadaceae bacterium | reverse complement strand
TTTCAATAACACCGTGATGGACACCCTCACCCGCTACCATCGTATGAAGGGCCACAACACCCTGTGGCAGCCGGGCACCGACCACGCCGGTATCGCCACCCAGATGGTGGTGGAGCGCCAGCTCGGCGCCCAAGGCAAGTCGCGCCACGACCTGGGGCGCGACAAGTTCATCGAGCGGGTATGGGAGTGGAAGGCGGAGTCAGGCGGCAACATCACCCGCCAGCTGCGCCGTCTGGGTTCGTCGTTAGACTGGAGCCACGAGCGCTTCACCATGGACGATGGCCTCTCCGATGCCGTTAAAGAGGTCTTCGTCCGCCTGCACGAAGAGGGCCTCATCTACCGCGGCCAGCGCCTGGTCAACTGGGACCCGGTGCTGCATACCGCGGTCTCCGACCTTGAAGTTATTTCAGAAGAAGAGAACGGCCATCTGTGGCACTTCCGCTATCCGCTCACCGACGGCAGCGGCCACCTGGTGGTCGCCACCACCCGTCCCGAGACCATGCTCGGCGACTCCGCCGTCGCGGTGCATCCCGATGATGAGCGTTACAAGGCGATGGTCGGCAAGACCATCACCCTGCCGCTGGTGGGACGCGAGATCCCGATCATCGCCGACGACTACGTCGACCCGGAGTTCGGTACCGGCTGCGTGAAGATCACCCCGGCCCACGACTTCAACGACTACCAGATGGGGCAGCGCCACAACCTGCCGATGCACAACATCTTCACCGTCGACGCCCACATTAATGACGAGGCACCGGAGAAGTATCGCGGCAAGGAGCGCTACGAAGCGCGCGATGAGATCGTCCACGATCTCAAGGCGCTGGGCCTTCTCGAGAAGATCGACGACCACAAGCTGATGGTGCCGCGCGGCGACCGCTCCGGCACCGTCATCGAGCCCTACCTCACCGACCAGTGGTTCGTGGACCTGACCCGCGACAAGCTCGACGACGGTCGCCCCGGCGGCAAGGCGGTGATCACCGATCCAGCCATCCAGGCGGTGCGTGGCGGCGATATCAACTTCACCCCGAAAAACTGGGAGAACACCTACTTCCAGTGGCTGGAGAACATTCAGGACTGGTGCATCAGTCGTCAAATCTGGTGGGGCCACCGTATCCCCGCCTGGTACGACGAGGCCGGCAATGTCTATGTCGGTCGTAGCGAGGCGGAGGTGCGCGAGAAGCACAGCCTCGGCGACATCGCCCTGCGCCAGGACGACGACGTGCTCGACACCTGGTTCTCCTCCGCCCTGTGGCCCTTCTCCACCCTGGGCTGGCCGGAGCAGACCGACCGACTGCAGCAGTTCTACCCCACCAGCGTGCTGGTGACCGGCTTCGACATCATTTTCTTCTGGGTCGCCCGGATGATCATGTTCGGCATGAAGTTCATGGACGGCCAGATCCCCTTCAAGGACATCTACATCCACGGTCTGGTGCGCGACTCCCACGGCCAGAAGATGTCCAAGTCCAAGGGCAACGTACTCGACCCCATCGACCTCATCGATGGCATCGAGCTGGAGGCACTGGTGGCCAAGCGCACCGCCAACATGATGCAGCCGGAACTGGCCAAGAAGATCGAGAAGCAGACCCGCAAGGAGTTCCCGGAGGGCATCCCCGCCTTCGGCACCGACGCCCTGCGCTTCACCTTTGCATCCCTGGCCTCCACCGGCCGTGATATCAGCTTCGACCTCGGGCGCATCGAGGGTAACCGCAACTTCTGCAACAAGCTGTGGAACGCCGCCAACTTCGTGCTGATGAACACCGAGGAGAAGGACTGTGGCCAGAACGGTGGCGATATCGAACTCTCCGCCGCCGACCGCTGG
>JBFFRO010000370.1:0-1822 GCA_041572995.1 Thiohalomonadaceae bacterium | reverse complement strand
CTGCATCAGGCGGTCATCGCAGGTGAGATAGGGCTCGCACTCGCCGCCGTTGATGATCAGGGTGTGAATGGCGCGTCCGGCACCCAGATTCAGTTTGACCGCGGCAGGGAAGGCGGCACCACCCATGCCGACGATGCCCGCTTCACCCACGCGCTCGGCGATCACCTCGGGCTCCATGGTCATGGGATCGAGGGGCAGGACTGCGTCGCAGGCCTCATCCAGGCCATCGGGCTCAAGGATGATGGTGTCCACGGGCAGCCCGGAGGGGTGGGGCGCGGTAAAGGCCTCGATGGCGAGGATGTGCCCCGAGGTGGGGGCATGAATGGGGGCCGAGAGGCCGCTGCCAGGGCGTGCCAGCAACTCGCTCTTGAGCACCCGCGCACCGATGGCGATCACCGGCTCGGCGGGGCTGCCGATATGCTGCTGCAACGGCAGGTAGAGTCGCTGGGGTAGCGGCAGTTTCTGGATCGGCAGACCGGTACTGAGCTTGTGCTCGTCCGGGTGTACGCCACCGGGGAATTTACCCGTCTTACCGAAGAGTGAACTTAAGAGTTGGCCACCAAGCATTTCAGGCTGCCTCCATGGTCAGGGGCTGGCTCTCCACTGCCGGCTTGGGCCAGCGCCATTCGCGCAGGCCGGTTTCTGGGGTGATCATGCTGATGCACATGGTGGGGCAGACATCCACGCACTTCTTGCAACCGGTGCAGGCGCGCTCCATCACTACGTGAATCTGTTTGGCGGCACCGACGATGGCGTCGGTGGGGCACTCGCCGAAGCACTTAATGCAGCCGATACACTTGCTCTCATCAATGCGAGCCAGCAGAGGCCCCTCATCATCGTCCATGGCCGAGAGGTCCAGCTCGACGCCCAGCAGACCCGCTAGCTCCTCGGCCAGGGCGCGGCCGCCTGGGGGGCAGACAGTGACCGGCGCCTGACCGGAGGCGATGGCCTCGGCGGCGGCGGGGCAGCCAGGCATACCGCACTGACCACAGTTGGTGCCGGGCAGCAGGGCATCCACCTTCTCGACCAGTGGGTCGCTCTCGACCTTGAAGCGTTTGGCAGCCAGGCCCAGTAGCGTACCGAGCATCAGGCCCATGATGGTGAGGACAGCAATGGCGATCATCGTGCGCTCCTTTGTGACTTATTTACTGGGCAGACCGGCGAAGCCCATAAAGGCCAGCGACAGCAGTCCGGCGGCGATAAAGGCGATGGGGGCACCGGCGAAGGCGACGGGTACCGCGGCCAGGGCCAGGCGTTCGCGGATACCGGCGAACAGCACCATTACCAGGGTGAAGCCCAGGGCTGAGCCGATGCCGTAGAGCAGGCTCTCGATAAAACCGTTCTCCTGCTGAATGTTGAGTAGGGCGACGCCGAGCACCGCACAGTTGGTGGTGATCAGCGGCAGGAAGATACCGAGCAATTGGTGCAGCAGCGGCGAGGTCTTGCGCACGACCATCTCGGTGAACTGCACCACCGCGGCGATGATCAGGATGAAGGAGAGGATGCGCAGGAACTCCACCTCCAGCGGCACCAGCACGAAGTGCTCAATCAGCCAGCCGGCCACAGAGGCTAGGGTAAGGACAAAGGTGGTGGCCAGACCCATGCCCATGGCGGTCTCCAGTTTGTTGGAGACGCCCATGAAGGGGCAGAGTCCGAGGAATTTGACCAGCACCACGTTGTTCACCAGTGCCGTGCCCAACAGGATCATCAGATACTCGCTCACGCCATCACCTTTGCTCTTCGTTCCCCTGGTTCCGTGCATCAAACATGCCAGTGGTCTGGAGGGGATAAAAACCGCACTAGTGACGGGCGATTTCACCCT
>JBFFRO010000369.1:0-1852 GCA_041572995.1 Thiohalomonadaceae bacterium | reverse complement strand
GGTGCTGCTGACCATGGGCGAGGTGGAGGTGCTGGAGGCGATGGAGCGCAAGGACGAGGCGATGGAGCGCCTCAACCTGGCCCTGGAGAGCCTGCCGCACAACATCGAGCTGCTCTACACCCGTGCCATGCTCGGTGAGCGCATGGGCTACCTCAACGTGCTGGAGCGCGACCTGCGCGCCATCCTTGCCATCGAACCCGAGAATGCCGAGGCATTGAACGCCCTGGGCTACACCCTGGCCGACCGTACCGAGCGCTACCAGGAGGCCCTGGAGTTGATCGAGAAGGCCCTCAAGCTCAAGCCGGAGGATGCGGCGGTGCTCGACTCCATGGGCTGGGTGCTCCATCGTCTCGGCCGCTCAGAGGAGGCGCTGGAGTACCTGCGCAAGGCGGCCGAGCGCATGGAGGACGGCGAGGTTGCCGCCCACCTCGGCGAGGTGTTGTGGCACCTGGGTGAGCGTGACGAGGCCCGCCGAGTGTGGGAGGAGGCGCGGGGCTATCCCAGCGGCCAGGCGATTCTGGAAAAGACCATCGAACGCTTCCAGCCATGAGACGTGCCCTGCTTCTGATGTTGCCGCTGTGGCTGGCGGCCTGTACCCCTGGGCCTCGACCCGACTCCACCCTTCCTGATCCCACCGTCATTAACGGCGAGCGCGAAGCGGCCTGGCTGGTGCACAGTGCCAGCCTCGCGCCGGTCAACAGCTGGCAGCTGAGCGGGCGCCTTGGTGTGCAGCGCGGTGGCGAGGGCTGGAGCGCCGGGGTGGAGTGGAACCAGCTCGATGGCAGTTACCGCATCCATCTCAGTGGCCCCATGGGGCAGGGCGGTATCCTGCTGGAGGGCGACGACGAGTTGGTGAGCTTCAGCGACGGTGAGGGCTACTACAACAGCTCGCGCGACCCAGAGGCCCTGCTGGAGCGCGAGCTGGGCTGGCGCATGCCGATCAGCGCCCTGCGCTACTGGGTGCGTGGTCTGCCCGACCCGCGTACGGCGGTAGAGCGCCGTGTACTGGACGGCCAGGGGCGCCTGCTGGAGCTGGAGCAGTCCGGCTGGAAGGTGCTCATCCCCCGCTACCGCGAGGTGGGTGCGCTGTACCTGCCCACCAAGCTGCTGCTGTTCAGCCAGCAGGGTGAGGTCCGCCTGGTGGTGGGGCGCTGGGAGGTGGAGCAGGCATGGTGAGTGCCTCCACCCCTTGGCCGGCCCCGGCCAAGCTCAACCTCTTTCTGCACATCACCGGCCGCCGCGAGGATGGCTATCACCTGCTGCAGAGTGTCTTCCAGTTTCTCGACCACGGCGATGCCATCACCATCGAAGCGCGCAGCGATGGCGTGATCCGGCGCCTTAATGCCCTGGCGGGGGTCACCGAGGAGCAGGACCTGGTCATTCGTGCCGCCCAGGCGCTGAAGGCCGCGGCGGGGGGGGCGAGCCTGGGGGCCGATATCCGGGTGGAGAAGCGCCTGCCCATGGGCGGCGGCCTGGGGGGCGGTTCTTCCGATGCGGCCACCGTGCTGGTGGCCCTCAACCACCTCTGGGGCCTGGGTCTGAGCGAGGAGAGGCTGGCGGCCATCGGTCTGCAGTTGGGGGCCGACGTGCCGGTGTTCGTGCGCGGTTATGCGGCCTGGGCCGAGGGGGTGGGTGAGCACCTGCAGCCGGTGGAGTTGCCCGAACCCTGGTTTGTGGTGATCGCCCCTGCGGTGGAGGTGGCCACGGCAGCGGTTTTCGGCGACCCGGAATTGACACGGGATTGCCCGCCCATCACAATACGCGACTTTCTCGAAGGCCGGGGGACGAATGTCTGCGAGCCGCTGGTACGCCGGCGCTACCCGGAGGTCGATGAGGCGATGCAGTGGCTGGG
>JBFFRO010000368.1:0-1870 GCA_041572995.1 Thiohalomonadaceae bacterium | reverse complement strand
TACCACCGACGTGACCGGCGCTTGTGACCTGCCGGAGGGCGTCGAGATGGTGATGCCGGGCGACAACGTTCAGATGACCGTGAGCCTGATCGCCCCGATCGCCATGGAAGACGGCCTGCGCTTCGCGATTCGCGAGGGTGGCCGTACCGTTGGCGCCGGCGTGGTGTCCAAGATCATCGAGTAATTACTCGATATCACGTGTAGGACGTGGGTCGATCTGTCGTCCCACGTCCACTTGTTTCTAGGCCAGTAGCTCAATTGGCAGAGCAGCGGTCTCCAAAACCGCAGGTTGGGGGTTCGATTCCCTCCTGGCCTGCCATTTTCCCTACAACAGGGCATGGCTGAATAGGCAATGGCAGACGTCATTAAATTTATCATCGCAGGTTTGATTCTCGCGGCCGGTCTCACCGGTTTTTACATGTTCGAGGATCAGATAATGCCTCTTCGCGTACTCGGCATTCTGCTGAGTGCGGTGCTCGCTGGCGTCGTCGCCTCGCGTACCGCTACCGGCGCGGGTGCCGTGGCCTATAGCCGCGGTGCCTTGCTGGAGATGCGAAAGGTCGTGTGGCCGACCCGGCGCGAAACCACCCAGACCACTTTGCTGGTCGCGGCGATGGTAGTGCTGGTCGGTATCATCCTGTGGCTCTTCGACATGTTTCTGGTGTGGGGTATCCAGCTCCTTACCGGGCAAGGAGGCTAAGAGATGTCCCTGCGTTGGTATGTAGTCCACGCCTATTCAGGTTTTGAAAACCAGGTGAAGCGCTCTCTGGAAGAGCGTGTTTCGCGCTACGGGATGGAAGACAAGTTCGGTCAAATCCTGGTCCCCACCGAAGAGGTGGTGGAAATGCGCGAGGGTCAGAAGCGTAAGTCCGATCGTAAATTCTTCCCCGGCTACGTGCTGGTGCAGATGGAGATGGACGACGATACCTGGCACTTGGTGAAGGATGTTCCGCGGGTGATGGGTTTCATCGGCGGTACCTCGGATCGCCCTGCACCGATTAGTGAGCGCGAGGCCCAGAATATTCTGGAGCGCGTTCAGGAAGGTGCGGAGAAGCCGCGTCCGAAGGTGCTGTTCGAGCCCGGCGAGTCGGTACGTATCACCGACGGCCCGTTCAACGACTTTAACGGCGTTGTCGAAGAAGTCGATTACGAGAAGAACCGCCTGCGTGTAGCCGTGCTGATTTTCGGCCGCTCTACGCCGGTGGACCTGGAGTTCGGCCAGGTCGAAAAGGGCTAAGGCCCGCTACAATTCGTGACGCCTGCCAGCGTCGACCGCGAAAGCGGGCGGCGGTGGTGGGCTGTTCTCGGTGAAATGGCCCCGGCCATCGAACCATTAACTCGGGGAGCTGCGAGGCGCTTGCACCCGATTAGGAGAGAAAAATGGCTAAGAAGATCGAAGCCTATATCAAGCTGCAGGTGCCTGCCGGTCAGGCCAACCCCAGCCCGCCCGTGGGTCCCGCCCTCGGTCAGCACGGCGTCAACATCATGGAGTTCTGCAAGGCCTTCAACGCGGCCACCCAGAGCATGGAGCAGGGTATGCCTGTTCCCGTGGTGATCACCGTTTACAACGATCGTAGCTTCACCTACATCACCAAGACCCCGCCTGCCTCCATCCTGCTGAAGAAGGCGGCTGGTATCAAGAGTGGCTCTGCTGTTCCGAACATGAACAAAGTGGGCAAGGTAAACCGTGCCCAGCTCGAGGAGATCGCCACCATCAAGATGCCCGACCTGACCGCCGCCGACATGGACGCCGCTGTGCGTACCATCGCGGGTAGTGCGCGTTCCATGGGTCTGGATACCGAGGGGGTCGAATAAAATGGCCAAGCTGAGCAAACGCCAGAAGGCGATTAACGAGAAGGTTGAGCACGGC
>JBFFRO010000367.1:0-1884 GCA_041572995.1 Thiohalomonadaceae bacterium | reverse complement strand
CAGCGGCGAGGAGAAGCGCGCGGTACGCGAGGTGGGCAGCACGTGGTTGGGGCCGGCACAGTAGTCGCCCAGCGACTCGGCGGTGTAGCGGCCCATAAAGATGGCGCCGGCGTGCTTGATCTGCTGGGCCATCGCCTCCGGCTCCTCCACCGAGAGCTCCAGGTGCTCGGGGGCGATGTGGTTGGTAATACGCACCGCCTCATCCAGGTCGGCCACCTTGATCAGGGCACCGCGATCATTCAGCGACTTCTCGATGATCGCCTTGCGCTCCATGGTCGGCAGCAGCTTGTCGATGGAGGCGGCGACGGCATCGAGGAAGGTCTGGTCGGGACAGAGCAAGATGGACTGGGCGTCCTCGTCGTGCTCGGCCTGGGAGAAGAGGTCCATGGCGATCCAGTCCGGGTCGGTCTTGCCGTCGCAGACCACTAGGATCTCCGAGGGGCCGGCAATCATGTCGATGCCGACAGTGCCAAAGACCATGCCCTTGGCAGTGGCCACGTAGATGTTGCCAGGGCCGACGATCTTGTCCACCTGCGGCACCGTCTCGGTACCGTAGGCCAGCGCCGCCACCGCCTGGGCACCACCGAGGGCAAAGGCGCGGTCAACGCCGGCGATGGCGGCGGCGGCCAGCACCAGCTCGTTCACCTCGCCATCCGGGGTGGGCACCACCATGATCAACTCATCGACGCCAGCCACCTTGGCAGGGATGGCGTTCATCAGCACCGAGGAGGGGTAGGCCGCCTTGCCGCCGGGGACATAGAGGCCGGCGCGGTCCAGTGGGGTCACCTGCTGACCCAGCAGGGTGCCGTCGGCCTCGCGGTAGGACCAGGATTCGGTCTTCTGGTGCTCGTGGTAGGCGCGAATGCGCTCGGCGGCCAGCTCCAGTCCCTCACGCTCGGCGGCGGGGATCTTCTCCAGCGCCGAGGCCAGGCGCTCGCGGGGGATCTCCAGCTCGGCCATGGAGGCGACGCTCATCCGGTCAAAACGGTTGGTGTACTCCACCAACGCGGCATCACCCCGGCTCTTCACCGCATGCAGCACCTCGCGCACGGTGGCGTTCACCTGCTCGTTGGAGACCCCCTCCCAGGCGAGAAGGGTATCCAGCTGGCTCTGAAAGTCGCTGCTGCTGCTGTCGAGTCGTTTAATGCTCATGGCGTTGTACCGTGTGCGGGTCGTGCGAAGTTGTGGACTTAGCTGCGGCGCTGGGCCACGGCCTCAGCGATGTGGTCGATAAAGCTCTGTACGGTGGCGTGCTTCATCTTCAGCGAGGAGCGGTTGACCACCAGGCGCGAGGAGATATCGGCGATGTGCTCCATTGGCTCCAGGCCGTTGGCCTTGAGGGTGTTGCCGGTATCCACCAGGTCGACGATCAGGTCGGCCAGGCCCACCAGCGGTGCCAGCTCCATGGAACCGTAGAGCTTGATGATCTCCACCTGCTTACCCTGCTCGGCATAGTAACGGCGGGTGGAGTTGACGAACTTGGTGGCCACCTTGAGGCGACCCTGCGGCTCACTCATACCCACGGGGCCCGCGGTCATCAGCTTGCACTTGGCGATCTCAAGGTCCAGCGGCTCGTAGAGCCCCTCGCCACCATGCTCCATCAGCACGTCCTTGCCGGCCACGCCAAGGTCAGCGGCGCCGTACTCCACATAGGTCGGCACATCGGAGGCACGCACGATCACCAGCTTCACCTCGGGGCGGTTGGTGTCGAGGATCAGCTTGCGGCTGGTGGAGGGGTCGTCCAGCGGCTCGATGCCGGCGTGGGCCAGCAGCGGCAGGGTCTCTTTAAAGATGCGCCCCTTGGAGAGGGCAATCGTCAGGGTATCACTCATGGCATCACGTCCAGCATCGCGGAACGGTTGAAGTGTTTTTCCGGCACGCGCT
>JBFFRO010000366.1:0-1885 GCA_041572995.1 Thiohalomonadaceae bacterium | reverse complement strand
TCCGCCTCGGCGGTAACGGTGCAGCTGTTGACCAGCACGGTGTCCGCCTCCGCCTCGCTCTCGGCAGCGATGTGGCCGGCCGACTGCAGCGCGGCGCTAATGCGCGCCGAGTCCAGCCAGTTGACCTTGCACCCCAGGGTTTTTATGAAGAATTTCATTAAATAACAGTCAGATATAACAGTTATTTAAAGTGTATTAGAGACCGTAGGCGGCCTCGTTTTCACCGCCACAGGTGCTCACCAGCTGGTTGATCAGCCCCAGCAACTCGGAGGCGATGATGGCGAAGTCGGCATCCAGGCGGGCGGCCTCGTCCTCCAGCTCGGCGGAGTCGTCAAACAGCAGGTCGGCCAACTTGATGCGCTTGATGGCGAAGTCGTCCTCGAGCACGAACTGCACCCGCTCCTGCCACTCCAGCTGCAGCTTTGTGACCTGTTTGCCGGCGTTGAGGTGGACCTGGATTTCATCGCTGGTGAGGTCCTGGTGGCGGGCGCGGATCACGCCGCCCTCCTCCACCGGTTCCTTCAACTCGCACTCATTGCCCAGGGTGAAGGGCTCGGCACGGCCATCGCTGAGCCAGCCTGTCATCACCGAGGCCGGCGGCATGTTGAGCTGTGGCGGCTGCACTGGCAGCGAGCCCAGTGCATTGCGCAGCAGCGAGACCAGCTCCTCGGCACGGCTGGCGGAGGAGGCATCGACCAGTAGCCACCCCTCTTTCGGGGCGAGCATGGCGAAGCCGAGACGCGAGCGCACCAGCGCCTTGGGCAGCAGTTCGTGCACCAGCTCCTCCTTGATCTGCTCACGCTCCTTGCGCCGTAGCGGCCTGCCCTCATCGGCCTCCTGCTCGGCGGCGCGCTCGTCCACCATCTCCTTCACTACCCCGGCCGGAAGCAGCTTCTCCTGGCGCTTGGCACAGATGAGCATGCGTCCGGCAGCGGCGTGCACCAGCTGCTCGGAGTGCTTGCCCAGCGGTGAGACCCAGCCGTGACTGAGTTGCTCCAGTGAGCCACAGGGACGGAAGGCCTCCGCCTCCAGCTTCTCGTGGAGTTGCTCGGGGCTGAGCTCCAGGTCACGGGTGAGACGGTAGAGTTGCAGATTCTTGAACCACATGGCTGACACCTTGAAAAAAGGGCGCCATTATCACCTGTACGGCGGACAAAAGAAAACGGCCCATGTCCTTCGACATGGGCCGTCACTACGGGGCGGAGCTGCCCGTTTAGCCCTTCATTCGATTCCAGAACTCGTCGGCCAGCATACGCAGGCCGCTGGCGTTATCGGCCATTATCTGGCTGGCATGCTTACTCTGCACCGAGCCGGCCATGGTGTTCTCGGAGATATCACGAATGGTGATAATGCTGCGATTGATCTCCTCGGCAACGGCGCTCTGCTCCTCGACCGCGGCGGCGATCTGGGTGCTCATGTCGCTGATGTTCAGTACCGCGGTGGTGATGGCATTGAGCGACTGACCTGCCTTCTCTGCCTGGGCGACACTCTCGCCGGCCTGTTCGCGACTGTGGTCCATCACCTTAACGGCGTTGCGCGAGCCGGTCTGAAGTTTCTCAATCATCTCCTGGATCTCGGCAGTGGCCTGGTGGGTACGGTTGGCCAGGGTTCGCACCTCATCAGCAACCACGGCGAAGCCACGGCCCTGCTCTCCGGCGCGGGCCGCCTCGATGGCTGCGTTGAGCGCCAGCAGGTTGGTCTGCTCGGAGATGCCGCGAATCACATCGAGGATGGTGGTGATGCTGGAGCTGTCCTGCTCCACCTGACGGATCACCTCACCCGCCTTCTCCACCTCGCTGGCCAGTGAGCGGATGGTGGTAATGGTTTCCTCCACCACCTGCATGCCGCTGTTGGCCTCTTCGTTGGCTCCGGACGAGGCCTCGGA
>JBFFRO010000365.1:0-1886 GCA_041572995.1 Thiohalomonadaceae bacterium | reverse complement strand
TTGATGATATCGCCAACAACACGCGTGCCGATATTGGTGCGCACCAGGGTCTCGGGGATGAGGTTGACGCTAAAGCGGTTATCACGCACCTCGCCAATGGTAAGGCTGATACCGTCAATGCCGATATAGCCCTTGGTGAAGACATACTTCATCCACTCGTGCGGCATACTCAGCCACACCTGACGGTTGTTCTCGCTGAGGATCACCTCGCTCACCTCAGCGGTGCAGATGATATGCCCGGACATGGCATGGCCACCGATCTCATCACCGAAGCGGGCGGCCCGCTCGACGTTGACCCGATCCCCCACCTGGAGCCCGCCGAGGTTGGTCAGGCGCAGGGTCTCGGCCATCAGATCGAAGCTGACCCGCTCGCCATCGATCGCCGTGACCGTCAGGCAACAGCCGTTGTGCGCCACCGAGGCACCCGGCTCCAGCCCCTCGCCCAGCCCTTCCGGGAGACGGATCACATGGGTGCGGAAATTGGCCTTTTCCGCCACCTCCAGCAGTTCGGCGGTGCCCTGTACGATTCCGGTGAACATCCTTCGCATACCTCAATTACGCTGATGCCCCCAGCATGCCTCCCGGACAAACAGCTGACAAGCGAGTGTCCCTTCGCCCATAATCCGCGAATGGAATTTGAAACCCTGATCCGCGAACACGAGCCGAGCATCCGTCTCGGCTTCTTCCTCGGCATCCTCGCCATCATGCTGCTGTGGGAACAGCTGAGCCCCCGCCGCCAGCGACGCCTGCCGCGCCTGCTGCGCTGGGGCAACAACCTGGCGCTGGTCTTTCTCAACAGTGCCGTGCTGCGCTGGCTCTTCCCCACCGCCGCGGTGGGCATGGCCGCCTTCGCCGTCGACAACGGCTGGGGGCTGTTCAACCAGCTGGAGTGGAACCCGGCTCTGGAGTGGCTGCTGGCGGTAGTGCTGCTGGACATGATCATCTACCTGCAGCACGTGATGGTGCACGCGGTACCGTCTCTCTGGCGCCTGCACCGGGTACACCACGCCGACCTGGACTACGACACCACCACCGGGCTGCGCTTCCACCCCATCGAGATCATCCTCTCCATGCTGATCAAGTTTGCCGCCATCGCCGCCCTCGGGCCGGCGGTGGTGGCCGTGGTGATCTTCGAGGTCCTACTCAACGGCATGGCGATGTTCAACCACGGCAACGTGCGCCTGCCGCTGGGACTGGACCGGCTGCTACGCTGGGTCATCGTCACCCCCGACATGCACCGCGTGCACCACTCCACCGAAGCGGACGAGGCCAACTCCAACTTCGGCTTCAACCTCTCCATCTGGGATCGCCTGTTCGGTACCTACCGTGCCCAGCCGCGCGCCGGACACGAGCAGATGAGCATCGGCATCAAGGGCTTTAACGATGCCCGCACCTGCGCCTGGCTGCCGGGACTGCTGCGCCTGCCCTTTATCGGCAAGGCCGGCGGCTACGCCATCAACCGCCGCTGGAGCCGTGACGATGAGTAGGGCGCGCCTGCTGCGCATCACCCTCATCGTCCTGCTACTGGCCGGCATCGCCCTGGGGCTGCAATACCGCGAAGCGCTCAACACCGAGTCGCTGCAGGCCTGGCTCGCCCAGTGGGGTGTGGTCGCGCCGCTGATCTTCATGCTCATCTATGCCGTGGCCACGGTCTTTTTCCTGCCCGGCTCGCTGCTGACCCTGGCCGGCGGCGCCCTCTTTGGCCCGCTCTGGGGCACCCTCATCAACCTCACCGGCGCCACCCTCGGCGCTACCCTCGCCTTTCTGGTCGCCCGCTACCTCGGCGCCGAGTGGGTGGAGAAAAAGAGCGGTGAGCGTCTCGCCCGCATCCAGGCCGGGGTGGAGGCAGAGGGATGGCGCTTCGTCGCCTTCACCCGACTGGTGCC
>JBFFRO010000364.1:0-1899 GCA_041572995.1 Thiohalomonadaceae bacterium | reverse complement strand
TATTAGCTCGTCCTTCAAGTGCATCGCCTCACGATCCAGGGTCAACGACTCCATGGCGCGGTGGGCACGCAGCATGATGGTGCCTGCGGGGGTTTCGTAGCAGCCGCGCGACTTCATGCCGACGTAGCGGTTCTCCACCAGGTCGTCACGGCCGATGCCGTGCTCGCCAGCCACCTTGTTCAGGTACTCCATGACCGTCGCCGGGCTCATCGCCTCGCCGTCGATGGCGACGATGTCGCCCTTCTCGAAGCTCAGCTCCAGGTAGAGCGGCTCGTCGGGGGCCTGCTCCGGGGAGACGGTCCAGCGCCACATATCCTCTTCCGGCTCGTTCCACGGATCCTCGAGGATGTCGCCCTCGTAGGAGATGTGCAGCAGGTTGGCGTCCATCGAGTAGGGGGACTTCTTGCTCTGCTTGGCGAAGTCGATCTCGATGCCGTGGTCCTGGGCGTAGGCCATCAGCTTCTCACGGGAGTTGAGGTCCCACTCGCGCCAGGGGGCAATCACCTTCACATCGGGCATCAGGGCATAGGCACCGAGCTCGAAGCGCACCTGGTCGTTACCCTTGCCGGTTGCGCCGTGGGAGATGGCATCGGCACCGGTCTCGCGGGCGATCTCGATCAGGCGCTTGGCGATCAGCGGGCGGGCAATGGAGGTGCCGAGGCGGTACTCACCCTCGTAGAGGGCGTTGGCACGGAACATTGGGAAGACGAAGTCGCGGGCAAACTCCTCGCGCATGTCGTCGATGTAGATCTCCTTCACCCCGGCCGCCTCGGCCTTGGCGCGGGCCGGCTCGACCTCCTCGCCCTGGCCGATATCGGCGGTAAAAGTGACCACCTCGCAGTTGTATTCGTCCTGCAGCCACTTGAGGATGATGGAGGTATCGAGGCCGCCCGAATAGGCCAGCACCACTTTCTTCACGTCGGACATGGGATCTCCCAGGATAGTGCCACGGGGCATACCGCGCGGCGTGCCCCGATTCAAAAAATGATAGCGGCTGATTATACCCTAGAGAGGGGGGCGCCGCGCTAGCGGCTGAGGGTCACCGTCACCCGACGGTTAAGGGCGCGACCGCTGGCAGTGCGGTTGCTGGCAATGGGGTTGGTCTCACCAAAGGCCCTGAGCTTGATGATCGCAGGGTCGACCCCCCGGGCGATAAGGAAATCGCGCACCGCCTCGGCACGGCGCTGGCTCTGGCGCAGGTTCACACTACGGAAACCACGGCTATCGGTATAGCCGTAGACCGCGACCTGCTTCACCGAACTGTCGGCGATCAGGTAGCTGGCCACTTCGCTCAGGCGTTGCTGACTCTCGGCACTCAGGGCCTCACCGCCAAAACCAAAGCGCAAGGTACTGCTGTTCACATAGCTGTAGTCATAGGGCAATACGCCGGCCAGGCAGGCGTGGAAATCGCGTAGCGGCGCCTGCGCTCGCACCGACGACAGCGCCAGGGTGACCCGGTCGCGCCCGTCGACGCCGTCCTCAAACTCCAGCGTCGGATACATCCCCTGCTCCAGCTCACTAAGCAGGCGACGGGCAAGCACCTCGTCGAAGACAAAAGGGGTCACCCCCGGGCGGAAGTTGACCTCGCCCAAGCGACGCACATTAACGCCGTGGCGCCAGCTCGGCGGACGCGAACTCAGGCGTGCCTCGCCGGCTTTCAGCGGCAACTGGTTGGCGTTGATGCTCATCACCAGCTCCCCGCCCGCAGTCTGCGTGAACTGGGCGATGCCATAGCCCGGCACCTCGTGGCGCAGCTCACAGCGCAAGGGAGAAAAATCCCCCTCCCAGCGCGAGGAGTGCTCGTCGGCCACGTAGTGCCGCTCGCCGTGCGGCAGCGCCCACAGCGGGGTGGTGGTGGCCAGCAGCAACAACAGCGGCAGGCGGGGCAGCTTGTCGATT
>JBFFRO010000363.1:0-1903 GCA_041572995.1 Thiohalomonadaceae bacterium | reverse complement strand
CTCGGTGCGTGAGTCCGACACCGTGGCCCGCCTCGGTGGTGACGAGTTCACCGTCATCCTGCCGAAGATCCACCGTAATCAGGATGCGGAGATCATCGCTGAGAAGATCCTCAAGCATCTGCAGCACCCCTTCCTGCTGGAGGGGCGCGAGGTGTTCATCTCCGGCAGCGTCGGCATCACCCTCTATCCCGACGATGCCGACAGCGTGGAAACCCTGGTGCGTAACGCCGACGCTGCCATGTACCAGGCCAAGGAGGCCGGACGTAACGCCTTCCGTTTCTACACCCAGAGCATGAACGACAGCGCCCAGCGACGCCTGCGTCTGGAGGGCGAGCTGCGCAAGGCGATTGTGGCCCAGCGCCTGGATGTCCACTACCAGCCCATCACCGAACTCGCCACCGGTGCCACCGTCGGTGCCGAGGCCCTGCTGCGCTGGAATCATGCGACTCTGGGGCGTATCACCCCCGATGAGTTCATCCCCCTGGCCGGGGAACTGGGGCTGATCAGCGAGCTGGAGGCCTGGGTGCTGAAGCAGGCGTGTCGCGAGGCGGCCGGCTGGCCGGGCAAACCCTTTGTCTCCGTCAACCTCAGCGGGGTGCAGTTGCGCGAGGGCAACTACCCCGCCTTTGTCCAACAGGTGCTGAGTGAGAGTGGCTTGGCCGCGGAGCAGTTGAAGCTGGAGATCACCGAGCGGCTGATGATCGATGGTGGAGATGAGGTGATCGAGCAGTTCCGAGAGCTGCGCGCCATGGGGGTCAGCATCGCCCTCGACGACTTCGGCACCGGCTATTCCTCGCTCAGCTACCTCAAGCGTTTCCCGGTCAACGTGCTCAAGATCGACCGCAGCTTCGTCAAGGACCTGCCCGATGACGAAGAGGCGGTGACCCTGGTCAACACCATGATCCTCATGGCCCAGGGCCTGGATATGGAGGTGGTGGCCGAGGGTATCGAGGAGGCCGCCCAGGCCGAGCAGCTACTGCAGCTGGGCGCCCGCTTTGGCCAGGGCTTCCACTACTCGCCTGCGGTGGACGTGAGCGTCTTCCTCGGCCTGCTCGACGAGCAGGTCGGTTAAGACACAATCGCCAAAACCCCGGCGCTCACCGTTTGTTAAAATGCCCGCATGGATGTCTCCGAACTGCTCGATAACCTCAACGATCCCCAGCGCGAGGCGGTGGCGGCGCCGCCGTCGAACATGCTGGTGCTTGCCGGTGCCGGCTGCGGCAAGACCCGCGTGCTGGTGCACCGCATCGCCTGGCTGATCCAGGTCGAGCACGTCTCCCCCTACGGCATACTGGCGGTCACCTTCACCAACAAGGCGGCGCGGGAGATGCGCGAGCGCATCGAGGCGCTGATGGGCATGCCCCCCGGCGGCATGTGGGTGGGCACCTTCCACGGCCTGGCCCACCGCCTGCTGCGCGCCCACTGGAAGGAGGCGGGGCTAAAGCAGGACTTCCAGATCCTCGACAGCGACGACCAGCACCGCCTGGTGCGCCGGGTGCTGCGCGAGAGCAACCTCGACGAGGCCCACTGGCCGCCCAAGCAGGTGCAGTGGTTCATCAACGGCCGCAAGGACGAGGGGCTGCGCCCCGAGGCCATCGAGCACCACAACGACCCCTACCAGCGGCAGATGGTGAAGATCAACCAGGCCTACGAGCAGGCCTGCGAGCGCGGCGGGCTGGTGGACTTCCCCGAGAACCTGCTGCGCGCCCACGAGCTGCTGCTCAAGCGCCCTGACGTGTTGCAGACCTACCGCGAGCGCTTTCGCCACATCCTGGTGGACGAGTTTCAGGACACCAACGCCATCCAGTACGCCTGGGTGCGGCTGTTCGCCGGCACCACCGGCAAGGTGTTCGTGGTCGGCGATGACGACCAGTCCATCTACGGCTGGCGCGGCGCGCGGGTG
>JBFFRO010000362.1:0-1912 GCA_041572995.1 Thiohalomonadaceae bacterium | reverse complement strand
GCGGGATCTCGTCGGCGTGGAAGAAGCCCTCGAGAAGGATTAGCGGTGTGTCGATGCCCGCCTCACGCAGCTGTAGTGCCTCGTCGATACAGGCGACACCGAGGGCATCCACCCCAGCCTCAGTCAGTATGCGCGCCGTGCTCTGCAGGCCGTGACCGTAGCCGTTGGCCTTGATGGCAGCCATGACCCGGGCCTGGGGTGCGCATTCACGCACCACCCCGAGGTTGTGACGCAGGGCATTCAGATCGATGGAGACGCGGGTAGCGCGCATCAGTCGAAGCTTTCGTTATAGGTACCGGGTGCGAGGTTCTCGAAGCGGGTGAACTGACCGAGGAAGGCCAGACGCACGGTACCGATGGGACCATTACGCTGCTTGCCGATGATGATCTCGGCGGTGCCCTTGTCGGCAGAGTCCTCGTTGTAGACCTCGTCACGGTAGATGAAGACGATGACGTCGGCATCCTGCTCGATGGCGCCGGACTCACGCAGGTCCGACATCACCGGACGCTTGTTGGGACGCTGCTCCAGCGAGCGGTTGAGCTGCGAGAGGGCGATCACCGGCACGCTGAGCTCCTTGGCCAGCGCCTTGAGCGAGCGGGAGATCTCGGAGATCTCGGCGGCACGGTTCTCACCGCCGCCGGAGACCTGCATCAGCTGCAGGTAGTCGATGACGATCAGCCCCAGGCCGTGCTCACGGGCTAGGCGCCGACAGCGGGCACGCAGCTCGGTGGGGGTGAGCCCCGGGGTGTCATCGATGTAGATGGGGGCCTCGGAGAGGATCCCCACTGAGGAGGTAAGCCGCGGCCAGTCGTCGTCCTCCAGCTTGCCGGTACGCACCTTGTGCTGGTCGATACGACCGAGCGAGGACATCATACGCATGGCCAGCTGCTCGCCGGGCATCTCCATGGAGAAGACCGCAACCGGCACCTGGGCCATGATCGCCGCGTTCTCCGCCAGGTTCATGGCGAAGGTGGTCTTACCCATGGAGGGACGCCCGGCGACGATAATGAGGTCAGAGCGCTGCAGGCCGGAGGTCTTGCCGTCGAAGTCGGCAAAGCCGGTGGTGATACCGGTGATCGCCTCGTCCTGCTGGAACAGGTAGTCGATCCGGTCCACCGCCTTGACCAGCAGCTCCTTCATGCCGACGAAGCCCTTGCGGTTGCGGCTGCCCTGGTCGGCAATCTCGAAGACCTTCTTTTCCGCCTCGTCCAGCAGTTCGTGGACCTTGCGGCCCTCCGGGTGGTAGGCAGTATCGGCGATCTCGTTGGCCACCTTGAGCAGCTGACGCAGCACCGAGCGCTCACGCACAATGTTGGCGTAGGCCTTGATGTTACTTGCACTGGGGGTGTTGACCGCGAGGGTATTGAGATAGGCGATGCCGCCGGCATCCTCCAGCTCGCCGCGCTGATCCAGCGCCTCGGCCAGGGTGACCACATCGAAGGGATTGCCCTCCTCCGCCAGCATACGAACGGCGGCGAAGATCAGGCGATGATCGCGACGATAGAAATCCTCGGCGGTGACGAGTTCACCGGCGCGGTCCCACGCCTCGTTGTCCAGCATCAAACCACCGAGGACCGACTGCTCCGCCTCCAGCGAGTGGGGCGGAACCTTCAGCGCCTCGGTGGCGTCATCGCGATTGATGCTGCTGACGGTGGAATCCTGAGCCATGGCTCAATCTTCCGCCGTGACGATAACTAAAGCAAGTTGTCGCTTATTCGGCGACAACGTTGACGGTCACCGCCTGGGTCACGTCGGTGTGCAGCTGCACGTCGATGCTGTACTCGCCAATGGCGCGGATCGGGCCTTCCGGCATTTTCACCTCAGCCTTGTCCACGTCGCCACCGGCGGCGTTGATGGCATCGGCGATATCGGCGGGAGTGACAGAGCCGAACAGCTTGCCCTCGTCACCGGC
>JBFFRO010000361.1:0-1926 GCA_041572995.1 Thiohalomonadaceae bacterium | reverse complement strand
CTCTACCTGGGCGGCTATGCGCTGATGACCCTGGTCTACGGCCCGCTGGCCGACCGAATCGGCCGTCGCCCGGTACTGCTGGTGGCACTGCTCGGCTACCTGCTCTGCTCGTTGGGGGCGGCGATGGCGCAAAGCATCGATGCCCTGCTGGCGATGCGCTTCGGCCAGGGGCTCTCGGCCGCCGCTGGCATCATCGTCGGCCGGGCCATGGTGCGGGATATCTATGATGGGCCCCAGGCGCAGCGGACCATGTCGAGGGTGATGCTGCTCTTCGCCCTGGGGCCGGCACTGGCGCCAGTGATCGGCGGCTGGCTGCATATCCACTTCGGCTGGCGCTCGGTGTTTCTCTTTCTCGCACTACTGGGGCTGGCGGTCGCCTCGCTGATCTTTTTCGGCCAGCGCGAGACCCTGGCCGGGGAGCATCGCCGCTCCATTCACCCGCGGGAGTTGGGCCGAGCCTATGCCCATGCCCTGGGGCGTTGGTCCTTTCTCGGCCTGCTGCTGGTACCGGCCTCCACCTTCGCCGGTTTTTTCCTCTATCTCGCCTCGGCCCCCCGGCTGATCTATGAACACCTGGGACTGGGTACCGAGGAGTTTGCGGTGCTGTTTGTGCCGGTGGTGCTGGGGATCATCGGCGGCTCGCTGCTCTCCAGTCGCATGGCCGGCAGCCACTCGCTGCGGCAGACCATTAGCGTCGGCCTGGGCTTGATGGCCGCCGCTGCATTGCTCAACCTGCTGTTGACCCTCTTCGTCGAGCCCACACCGCTCAGCGTGGTCGGGCCACTGGCCCTCTACGCAGTGGGCATGTCCGGTTCGCTGCCGAGTGTCAGCCTGATGGTGCTGGACTCCATCCCTGAGCGGCGCGGCTTGGCCTCCTCGCTACAGGGTTTTGTGCAGATGAGTGGTAATGCGGCGGTGGCCGGGGTGCTGGCTGCTGTGCTCAACCACTCGCTGCTGTGGTTGGCACTGGGAATGATGGGCTTTAATCTGCTGGCTCTGGCACTGTGGACGAGCCGGCGCGCTTGACCCTTACGGGGCGGGACGGGACAATCCCCGGACCCGGAAAATGCCAAGAAACAGGATAACGACTATGGAGATGCAGGCGGCCATTAAGGCGGTAACCGAGCGACGCGACCTCAGCGGCGATGAGATGCGCGCGGTGATGCGCACCATCATGACCGGCGAGGCGACCCCGGCGCAGATCGGCGGCTTCCTGATCGGCCTGCGTATGAAGGGCGAGACGGTGGACGAGATTGCCGCCGCCGCCTCGGTGATGCGCGAGCTGGCCACCGGGGTGCAGATCGACGGTGAACACGTGGTCGATATCGTCGGCACCGGCGGCGATGGCTCTAATACCTTTAATATCTCCACCGCTAGCACCTTTGTGGTCGCCGCCGCCGGCGGCAAGGTGGCCAAGCACGGCAACCGCGCGGTCTCCTCCAAGTCCGGCGCCGCCGACCTGCTGGAGGCGGCCGGGGTCAATCTCGGCATCTCCCCCGAGCAGGTGGCCGAGTGCGTGGCGCAGGTGGGGGTAGGCTTTATCTTTGCGCCCATGCACCACAGCGCCATGAAGCACGCCATCGGCCCGCGCAAGGAGATGGGGGTGCGCACCATCTTCAACGTCCTCGGCCCGCTGACCAACCCGGCTGGCGTGGCTAACCAGCTGCTGGGTGTCTACAGCAAGGCGCTGGTGGAGCCCATCGCCGAGGTGCTGAACAAGCTGGGTAGCAACCACGTGCTGGTGGTCCACTCCGAGGACGGCATGGATGAGATCTCCATCGGCGCTCCCACCTTCGTTGCCGAGCTGAAGGGCGGTAAGGTGGAGAGCTACACCATCCAGCCCGAGGACTTCGGCATGGCCCGTAGCGATATCGCCGCGCTGGCGGTCGACGGCGCCGAGGCCTCGCTGGCCGTGATCAAGCGGGT
>JBFFRO010000360.1:0-1927 GCA_041572995.1 Thiohalomonadaceae bacterium | reverse complement strand
TTGATCACCGCCGAGGCCACCGCCACGCTGTCCCCATCATCGGGGATATCGAATACGAAGGAGCGATCCAGCTTGATCTTGTGCGCGGTGAACTTCTTCAGATAACCCAGCGAGGAGTAGCCGGTGCCGAAGTCATCGATGGCAATGGTAAAGCCGCGATCAGCCAGTACCTTCAGGCGCGCGGCGACCGCCTCGGCGTTGTCCATTGCGACGCTCTCGGTGATCTCGAACTCGAACAGCTGCGGCGGCAGTGCTGAGTGGCTGATAATTTCGATAATACGGCTGATCAGGTCGCTCTGGCGGAACTGGCGGGCGGAGAGGTTAATGGCCACCGACGGCACTTCCAGGCCGGCGTCGCGCCAGCGACACATATCGTCACACACCGCCTGGGTGACCCACTCGCCGATGGGAATGATGGTGCCGCTCTCCTCGGCGATGGGAATGAACTCGGCCGGTGATATGACCCCCAGCTCCGAGTGACGCCAGCGCACCAGCGCCTCGGCACCGACCAGGCTCTCACCGTCAGCGCCCAGCTGCGGCTGGTACTGCAGAAACAGCTCACCGCGCTCGATGGCCCGGTGCAGGTCGTTCTCCAGGCGCAGGCGCAGGTGGGCCTTCTCGTCCATACGCTCGGAGTAGAAGTGGTACTGCCCGCGCCCGGCCCCCTTGGCCTGGTACATGGCCGAGTCGGCATGCTTGGTCAGGCTTTCAAAATCCTTGCCATCGTCGGGATAGAGGGCAATGCCGATACTCCCCCCCAGGTGCACCTCGCTGCCCATCAGGGTGAAGGGCTGGGCCAGCTCATCGATCACCTTGCGCGCCACCAGCGCCACCGCATCGATGCTGGTCACCTCGCGCAGGATGAGGGTGAACTCATCGCCACCGAGGCGGGCGACGGTGTCGTTGTCGCGCAGGTGGGACTTGATACGGCTGGCCACCTCGATCAGTAACTCATCGCCGGCAGAGTGGCCCAGAGTGTCATTCACATTCTTGAAGCGATCAAGATCCAGAAACATCACCGCACAGCGGTGATCCATGCGTCTGCTGATGGCGATCTCCTGCTCCAGGCGGTCCTGAAACAACAGGCGGTTGGGCAGACCGGTGAGGGCGTCGTAGTAGGCCAGCTTCTGCAGCTGCTGCTCCACGTCCTTGAGGGTGCTGATATCAGAGAAGGTGCCAACAAAGTGGGTGATCTCCATCTCCTCGTTGTAGACCGCACTGATGTTCAGCCACTTGGGGAACACCTCACCGTTGCTGCGCCGGTCCCACACCTCGCCCATCCACTGCCCCTCCTCCCGAATCGCCCGCCACATCTCCTCGTAGAAGGCCTTGTCGTGACGACCGGAGCCAACCACGCTGGGGTTCTGGCCGATCATCTGCTCGCGCGTATAGCCCATGATCCGGCAGTAGGCATCATTGACATCAACAATGGTGCTCTCAGGATCGGTAATGACGATCCCCTCGCCGGTGTTCTTGAACACCTCGCCGACCAGCTTTAGCTCCTGCAGCAACGCGTTGCGTTCACTGATATCGCGGGCGAAGACGCTGAACAGCCCACCCGAGGCGTGCGAAAAGGTGGTGCTGATCTCCACATCCCAAATCGAACCATCCTTGCGCCGATGACGGGTTTCGAACAGGTCGTGACCCTCGCGGATAATCTTTTCGATGCGCTCGCGGGTCTCTTCCGACTCCTCCTTGGCCTCCAGGTCGCTGATGTGCATCCCCACCAGCTCCTCCTTGCTGTAACCGGATAGCTGCGCGTAGGCCTCATTGGCCTCCAGCAAAAAGCCCCGGTTATCCACCAGCCAGAAGCCATCACCGGTGGTCTCGATCACCTCACGAAAGAGTCTTTCGTGCCGGCTCAGGTTCTCCTCCGCCTGCTTCTTTTCACTGATGTCGATGAGAAAACCGCTAATGGCGATCAGCG
>JBFFRO010000359.1:0-1933 GCA_041572995.1 Thiohalomonadaceae bacterium | reverse complement strand
GGCCAGTTCCACCGCGTTGCGGCTGACGAATAGGGCCAGGTCGTAATCCTCCCAGGCCAGCGCTACGGCCGGCAACGGCTCGATGGCCAGTAGCGGGAAGCGGATGGCGTGCCCGCCGGCCGCCTCAATCAGGCGGCAGAGGGGTTCGGCCTGGCCAGCCGGGCGGGTGACCAGCACTCCCAGACCCGCCAGGGCCCTGTCCTGCTCCGGGGCCTCAGCCCTGGGCATACACTTCTTTGAGGATCTCGGCGGCGCCACGCGAGAGCAGGTCCTCGGCCAGCACCGTGCCCAGCTCCTCGGCGTCGGCCGGGCGACCGGCGATATCACCGCGGATGATCTCCTTGCCGTCGACGCTGCCGACCAGGGCGCGCATTACCAGCATGCCGGACTCCAGCTCGGCGTAACCGGCGATGGGCACCTGGCAGCCGCCCTCGAGACGGTGATTCATGGCGCGTTCGGCGCGCACGCGGATGGAGGTCTGCTCGTCGTTCAGCGGTGCCAGCAGGGCATTGACCTCGTCGTCGTCGCTGCGGCACTCGATACCGACCGCACCCTGGCCCACGGCCGGCAGGCTGAGGGTGGTATCCAGCAGCTCGGTGATGCGCTCGTTGTAACCGAGGCGCTTGAGGCCAGCGGCGGCGAGGATGATGGCATCGTACTCGCCGTCATCGAGCTTGCGCAGGCGGGTCTGCACGTTGCCGCGCAGGAACTTGATCTGCAGGTCCGGGCGCTTGGCCAGCAGCTGGCACTGGCGGCGCATGGAGGAGGTACCCACCACAGCGCCCTCGGGCAGCTCTTCGAAGCTCTTGTAGGTATTGGAGACGAAGGCGTCGCGCGGGTCTTCGCGCGGACAGATCACCGGCAGGTGCAGCCCCTCGGGCAGCTCCATCGGCACATCCTTCATGGAGTGAACGGCGATATCGGCATCGCCGCGCAGCATCCCCTCTTCCAGCTCCTTGGTGAAGAGCCCCTTGCCGCCCACCTTGGCCAGCGGCACGTCGAGGATCTTGTCGCCCTTGGACTTCATCTTCACCAGCTCCACCTCCAGACCGGGGTGGGCGTTCTTCAGCGCGGTGGCGACGTACTCTGCCTGCCACAGGGCCAGGAGGCTGTCGCGAGTGGCGATCTTGATCAGCTTTTTGCTCATAGTTAACCGTCGATATTCATAAAAAGGAGTGGCGCGTCCGTTGCGTGCTAAGGGGGGATCATACACATTCGGCCCGACCTGCGGTATTGAACCCTATATAAATGGATCATATTCTGGCGAAACCCCCTGAACGAGAGGGCATCGTCGATGCTCAAACGCCTGCTTTTGTCCCTGTTACTGGCGGCCTGCACACCGCTTCTGGCCGAACCGGTGATCCACGAATTCGAAGACCTGCAACAGGTCGGCGAGCGCGCTGCCGAAGGCAATGCCCCGCTGCTGGTGATGTTCTCCATGGACTTCTGCGGTTACTGCGTGCGCATGGAGGAGGAGTACCTCAAGCCGATGCTGCGCAGCGGTGACTACGCGGACAAGGTGGTGATCGGCAAGCTGAAGATCGACCGCTTCGCCCCGCTGCGTGATTTCGACGGCAGCGAGGTGGAGGCCGAGGAGCTGGCCCGCCGTTACGGCATCAAGGTGACCCCGACCCTGGCCCTCATCGCCCCCGACGGCCGCCTGCTGGGCGAGCGCCTGGAGGGGATCGGCGTGGCCGACTTCCGCTGGGCCGAGCTGGACCGCGCCATCGACCGCGCGCTGATGACGCTGCGCAGCACCGCGCAGCGCTAGCGCCTACTCCCCCTTCAGCAGCCGTCGGATCTCCGCCACGTGGCGGCGGCTGATCTCGGGCTGGCCTTCCACCCCGCTGAGCAGTGCCACGTGCACCCCGTCGGCGCGCTGCTCAATGCCGCGCAGGTAGTTGCGGCTCACCAGGGCGTTGCGGTGGATGCG
>JBFFRO010000358.1:0-1943 GCA_041572995.1 Thiohalomonadaceae bacterium | reverse complement strand
GCCCTTTTTCTTACCCCGCTACCCGTCTGGGTGAACGCTATGATCCTGTCGGTTCTGGCCTGGCGTGCACGCCATCACTGGCTGGGCCAGCCGGCCCTTCACGCTGGAGCGCTGTTGCTGTGGGATGCGGCGGGGCAGTGGTATATCGATGATGGCAATGAGTGTTATCACCTGCAGGGTGAGGTGGTGGTGACGCCGATGTTGCTGCTTCTACGTCTGCGCGCCGATGGGGGTGAGCGGCGTGACCTGCTGATCCCGGCCGATGCGGTAGCTGCTGAGCCGTTGCGCCGTTTGCGGGTACGTCTAGCGCTGGAGTCCGCCTAGGCGTTGTGCTCGCTGACAAAGGCCTCCAGTTCGGCGGGGGGCAGGGCACGCGCATAAAGGAAGCCCTGGGCCACCTCACAACCGGCCTCACGCAGGAACTCGGCCTGCTCCTGGCTCTCCACACCCTCGGCTACCAGTTTCAGGCCCAGCGTATGGGCCAGCTTGATGATCGCTTCGGTGATGACGATGTCGTTGGCATCGTCGGGAATATCGCCGATAAAGGAGCGGTCGATCTTCAGGCGGTCGATAGGCAACCGTTTGAGGTAGTTGAGAGAGGAGTAGCCGGTACCGAAGTCGTCCACGGCGATATCAAAGCCCAGCCCTTTTAGGGCGGCCAAACGCTCGATGCTACGTACCACGTTCTGCATCACCGCGGTTTCGGTGACCTCCAGTTCCAGTCGCTCCATGTTCGGAGTATAGCGCTGCAACATCTCTTTGGCGGCCTCGAAGAAGTGGGCATGATCCAGTTGGCGGGCGGAGACGTTGACGGATATTTGCATCTGCTCCAGAGGGGTCCCTTGCCACTGTGCCTGCTGCTTGAGGACTTTCTCAAGCACCCACAACCCCAGCTCTTCAATAAGGTCGCTCTCTTCGGCAATGGGGATAAAGCGCGCCGGTGAGATGCTGCCCATCTGCGGGTGGTTCCAGCGCAGCAGGGCCTCCACGCCGCGGATACGACCGTCACTCAGGTCTACCTGGGGCTGGTAATACAGCTCAAGGTCGTCACCGCTCAGGGCATCGCTCAGGTTTTTCTCCAGCTCCATTCGTTCGGTCAGCTTTTCGTTGAGAGCGGCAGTGAAAAACTGGATGTTGGCGCGCCCCTGATCCTTGGCGTGGTACATGGCGGTATCGGCGTTTTTGATCAGGGTGTCGATATCCTCACCGTCCTCCGGATAGAGGCTGATGCCGATGCTGGGGGTGACCTTGAGGCTCTCGCCCTCGATCTGATATTCGGCGGAGAGCACCTCCAGCAGTTTCTCGGCGATGACACCGGCACTATCGCAGCTATCGAGCTCCTGCAACACGATGATGAACTCATCACCGCCCTGGCGGCAGACGGTGTCGTCGCTGCGTACCGCCTGGGTCAGGCGTTCGGCCACCTGTACCAGCAGCGCATCGCCGATGTGGTGGCCAAGGGTGTCGTTGATCAGCTTGAAGCGATCCAGGTCCATAAATAGCAGTGCCACCATGTCGCCGCGGCGACTTGCATGGGCCATGGCCTGTTCGAGACGGTCGTGCAGCAGGCTGCGATTGGGCAGTCCGGTGAGGGCGTCGTGGTGGGCCATGTGCTGGATACGCGCCTCCTTCTCCTTGTAGTCGCTGGCGTCGGAGAAGATGGCGATATAGTTGCAGGTTTCACCATGGTCATCGCGTAGCGCGGTGATGGTGATCCACTCGGGGTAGATATCACCGTTCTTGCGCCGGTTCCACACCTCGCCCTTGAAGTAACCCTCGCTCTCCAGCGCCTGCCACATGCGCCTGTAGAAACTGTCGTCGTGACGGCCTGAGGAGAGCATGCTGGGGTTGTTGCCGATTACCTCTTCAGGCTGGTAACCGGTGATGCGGCTGAAGGCGTGGTTGACCGAGAGGATGTGGTTGTCGGCATCGGTGATTACGAT
>JBFFRO010000357.1:0-1952 GCA_041572995.1 Thiohalomonadaceae bacterium | reverse complement strand
TGGTCGCCGCTCTGTCTCCAACCAGGAGTTCTTCGTCAAGCTGGGGCAGGCGCTGATTCGTGTGCTCGATGCCAACACCGCCCACGGCTTCGTCTTCCGCGTCGATATGCGCCTGCGCCCCTTCGGCGAGGCCAGTGCCCTGGCCCTGAGCTTCGATGCGATGGAGACCTACTACCAGGTGCACGGTCGGGAGTGGGAGCGCTACGCCATGATCAAGGCGCGGGTGATGGCTGGTGATCGTGAGGCCGGTGCACAACTGATGGCCGAGCTCAAGCCCTTCGTCTATCGCAAGTACATGGACTTCGGCGCCTTCGAATCGTTGCGCGAGATGAAGGCGATGATCGCCCGAGAGGTGGCACGCAAGGGCATGGACGACAACGTCAAGCTAGGCGCCGGTGGTATCCGCGAGGTGGAGTTCATCGGCCAGGCCTTTCAGCTGATCCGTGGTGGACGCGAGCCGACCCTGCAGGTGCGCCCCATTCTCACGGTGCTGGAGGCGCTGCGCGGCTTTAGCCTGCTGCCCGACTACGTGGTCGATGAGCTGCATGACAACTACATCTTCCTCCGCAATACCGAGCACCGCATCCAGGAGTGGGCCGAGCAGCAAACCCACAACCTGCCGACGGACGAGGAGGGGCGCCTGCGTCTGGCCTTCGGTATGGGCTTCGAGAGCTGGGCAAGTTTCGAGCCCGAGCTGCGCAGGCGCATGGCCCAGGTCCACTCCCACTTCGAACAGGTGTTCGCCGCGCCGCAGACCGAGCATGCCGAGGCTGACGAGCTGGATCTGACCGGCGTCTGGCAGGGCATCCTGGATGAGGAGCAGGCCTGTGCCGCGCTGCAGGCGGCCGGCTACAGTGATTGTGCCGAGGTCAACCGCCGGGTGCAGGCGCTACGCAACTCCCGTGCCTTCCTATCCCTGGGCAGCAATGGCGCCAAGCGCATGAACCAGCTGCTGCCGCTGCTGATCGGTGCCGTCGGTGGCGGCCGGGATAGCGATGCCACCCTGGAGCGCCTGCTGGTGATGATCGAGGGGGTGGCCCGGCGTAGCGCCTACCTCTCGCTGCTGGTCGAGAACCCCATGGCCCTCTCACAGCTAGTGCGCCTGTGCCGCGCCAGCCCCTGGATCGCCACCTTTCTCAGCCGCCACCCGCAGCAGCTGGACGAGCTGCTCGACCCGCGCAGCCTCTACTCGCCGCCCGGGCGCGAGGCCATCGTCAACGAGCTGCGTCAGCGCCTGCTCAACCTCGATGAGGCGGACCTGGAGGCACAGATGGAGCTGCTGCGCAGCCTCAAGCAGTCCCACACCCTGCGCGTGGCCGCCGCCGACATCATGGAGGCGATGCCGCTGATGGTGGTCTCCGACCACCTCACCGACCTGGCCGAGGTGCTGGTCGATGCGGTGATGGACCTGGCCTGGCGCTACATGATCGGCCGCCACGGCCGTCCCGCCTGCGGCGATGACCGGGTTTGCGATACCGGCTTCGCGGTGATCGGCTACGGCAAGCTCGGCGGCATCGAGCTGGGCTACGGTTCGGACCTGGATATCGTCTTCCTCCACTCCAGCGATGCCGGCGGCCGTTCCACCGGCGGTGAGCGGCCGCTGGATAACGCGGTCTTCTACGCCCGCCTGGCGCAGCGCATGATCCACCTTATCGCCACCCGTACCGGCGCCGGCGAGCTCTACGAGGTGGACACCCGCCTGCGGCCCAGCGGTGCCTCCGGGCTGCTGGTCTCCAGCGTTGACGCCTTTGCCGACTACCAGCGCGAGCAGGCCTGGACCTGGGAGCACCAGGCGCTGGTGCGGGCACGGGTGGTGGCCGGTGACCCCGGCATTGCCGAGGCCTTCGAGGTAATCCGCCGCGAGATCCTCGGCCGTCGCCGCGATGTCGATGCCCTGCGGGTGGAGGTGCGCGAGATGCGCGAGAAGATGCGCGAGAACCTGGCCGCCTCCG
>JBFFRO010000356.1:0-1971 GCA_041572995.1 Thiohalomonadaceae bacterium | reverse complement strand
TAGGCCTCGAAGCGATCCCCCAGGTGGTTACTCTTGTAGTCGACGATGTAATAGCGCCCCTGGTACTCGAAGATGAGGTCGACAAAGCCCTTGAGCATGCCCCGCACCTGCTCGAAGCTGAGCGCAGGTGCAGCCCGTCCCTCGCCCCGGTGCTGGGCCAGGATGGTGTTAAGTGCCGTTGCCTCCAGCCCCTGCAGCGGAAAGTGGAACTCCATCTCCACCAGTCGCTGCCCCTCGCTGATCGCTCGCAGGCTTAGGCCCTGATCGTCCATCGGTGTATCCAGTATCGCCCCGATCCAGGCAATCAAGGCCTCGTGCCACTGAGGGTCGATGCCGTACTGGCGCAGCCCCTGCACCACCAGCGGCTCCAGCTCGCCGGCCCCGGCCCGGGCAAAGTCGATGTTCTCCAGCAGCTGGTGCAGCAGCAGGCCGGCGTGCGCCCCGCGCGGGAAACGGAAGGGCGGGTAGTCCAGCGGCTCACCCTCGTCGATGGGGGCAGACTCCACTCCCAGGTCATAATCTGGCAGCTCGGTGCGGTAATCCTGGTGGTGGTCATGGGAGAGACTCAGGGCGGTAAAGCTGGTAACTCGCCAACGCTGGGCTGCGCTGCCGCTGAAGCGCAGCGCGGTGGCCTCGGCGTCACTCTCCAGGCCTGGAGTGAAGGGGGCGCCGGGCTGCGGCAGGGGCTCAACGGCCGCCAGCGGCTCCAGCGCGGCCCGGAGTTCGGCCTCATCCAGCGAGGCCATATCGCCGCGGTGCAGCAGCCAGCCCAGGGCCGAGTGTTCGGCTCCGCGGAAGCGTCCCCAGCTGAAGGTACAGCGATAGCGGGCGCGGGTCAGGGCGACGTAGAGCAGGCGCAGGTCCTCGGCCAGACGCTCATTGTCGGCCAGCGCCAGGGCACCCTCGCGCTGCAGCGAACCGGTGTCCAGGTGCAGGGTGCGATCGGGGCCGTCGTGGTAGCCGAGGATCCCCTTGTCCTCAACGGGGCGTCCCCCCCAAAGATAGGGGAGGAACACCAGCGGGTACTCCAGGCCCTTGCTCTTGTGGATGGTGACGATCTGCACCAGGTCCTCGTCGCTCTCCATGCGCAGCTGCTGCTCCTCGCTGTCGCCATTGGCGCTAGCGCGGCGGTCGGCCAGCCAGCGCAGCAGCCGCTCGGCCCCGGGGTGGCGCTGCTCGGCCAGCTGGGCCAGCTCGGCCAGCTGCAGCAGGTTGGTGATGCGCCGCTCGCCTCCACCCTGACCCAACAGGCGGGCGATGACCCCCTCTCCCTTGAGCAGGGCGTGCAGCATGGGCATAAAGCCGTGTGAGCGCCACAGTCGCTGATAGCTGATGAAGGCCTCGGCCCGTGCCTCCCAGGCCTGCTCGTCGTGATTGAGCTGGTGAATCGCCGTCGCTGTCCAGCCCAGCAGGTGGGTGGCAAGCGCCGTGCGCAGCAGTACCGGATCGCCCGGCTCGGCCACAGCCCGCAGCAGGTGGGCAAGGTCACGCGCCTCCTCGGTGTGGAAGACGCTGTCGCGGCTGATGGTGACGCTGGAGACCCCCGCCTCGGCGAGGGCCTCGCGGATCAGGGCTGCCTCGCGACGACTGCGTACCAGCACAGCGATGTCATGGGCCGCCAGCGGCCGTTCGCCGATGGTGGCCCGTCCCGACTGACCGAGGGTGAGCAGGCGGGCGATCTCGGCGGCACAGCCCCTGGCTAGGTTGGGGCCGGACCAGGTGCCGGGTATGCTCCCCCTGAAGCCGTTGTCGTCGTCCATCTCCACGAACCAGCAGCTGAGCGGTTCCGCCTCGACCCCGTCGATGCACAGCGGTGTCGCATCGGCATGGCCCGCCGCCTCGACCGGTTGGAAGGGGATCTCCTCGTCGTAGATGAAAGGGGCCTCGGCCTGCTCGAACAGGGCATTGACCGCGCTCACCAGGCGACTGTGCGAGCGCCAGTTGGTGCCCAGGGTGAAGTGGTCCTGTTGC
>JBFFRO010000355.1:0-1972 GCA_041572995.1 Thiohalomonadaceae bacterium | reverse complement strand
CTACAATGCAGTGACGGCATTACATTGGATGGTGGTGGGTTGATATGCGAAAACTTCTGGGATTGATTTTTCTGCTGCTCTTCGCTCTTCCGGCCTGGGCCGAGCTGGGTGAGCCGGCGGCAAGCGGTGCCGCTGAGCCCTTTATTGCACTGGTTGTCAAGCAGGAGGGGCGGGCAAAGTTGCTACGCCATGGCGAGGTGCGCAAGCGCCGTGCCGAGAACGGCCAGCAACTCGTCCCCGGCGACATGCTCATTACCTCTGCCGGGGCCATGCTCGAGCTGCGCATGTTCGATGGCTCAACGGTGATCCTCAATGGCGACAGCCGTCTGACCTTCATCTCCCCCAACGAGCTGGATCAGGGGGAGGGGAGTGTCTACTACAACATTCGCCCTCGCTTGGTCGATCGTCAGCTATCGGTGAAGACCGAGTTCGTGGTCATCGGCGTCAAGGGCACCACCTTTGTGGTTGCCACCCGTGCCGATGACCGCCGTGTCTCCATGAAAGAGGGCCTGGTCGGGGTAGAGGCGCTGGTCGGTGAGTTCGAGCTGTACCGGGAGAAGGAACTGGATGAGTTTCAGCGCTACCAGCAGCAACAGCTCAAGCAGTTCGAGGAGTACAAGGCCAAGCAGCAGCGCGAGTTCGTCGCCTTTGTCCGTGAGTTTGAACTGGCTGCCTCGCGTACCGTTAGCTTTGACGATAACAAGGCCTATGAGCAGGCCAACGACGAGGCAGTAGAGGCCGAGTTCAATCGCTTCGAGGAGTTCTTCGCACGTCCCCCAGAGCCGCCCGAGATCCCTGAATGAGTGCACGCCCGGCGCTGCGCCACCTCGTCTCTCTCGCTCTGCTGGGGCTGGTCGCGCTGATCGGCGTGCTGCAGCTGCCCCCGTTTAACCTCATCGCCCTCAAGCTAGCGGACCTCAATTTTGCCCTCCACGATGCCACCCCCAACTCCGAGGTGGTGTTGGTGACGGTGGATGAGAAGAGTGTCAACCGCTACGGTCGCTGGCCCTGGGACCGGCGCATCCTCGCACACGGACTTGAGCGGCTGGAGGGGGCCTCGGTGGTGGTGCTCGATATGGTCCTCTCCGAGCCCACCACGGTGGAGGCGGACACGGCCCTGGCCGAGCAGATTGTCGCCATGGACAACGTCATTTGCGGCTTCTTCTTTCGCAACGAGGCGAGTGAGGGGCTGTACCCCGGCGCCCGTGAGGTACTCCGCGACTCCAGCCTGGAGCGTGTCGATCTGAACCACACGCCGCTGCCCGGCGGCCCCTATCTGGAACTCAACACGCTCCCATTGTTGGAGAGCTGTGCCGCCAACGCCGCCTTTTCCACCGTGCTGGATGATGATGCCCTGACCCGCCGCTATCCGCTGGCGCTCAACTTCTACGGTGAGCTCTATCCCTCGCTGGGGGTGCAGGCCCTGCGCTTCCATCTCAACCGAGACCTGTCGATGAGCGATGCCGAGGGTGAGTTGGTGGCGCGCCTGGGAGAGCAGCGTCTGCCGGCCGGCGATCTGGGGTTGATGCGCCTCAACTTCTACCCGCGCAAGAGCTACCGGGAGATCCCCTTCGTCGACCTGGCGGAGGGGCGGGTGCCCGCCGAGCAGATCGACGGCAAGATCGTCATCCTCGGCATCTCCGAAGCGGGGGTGACGGACCTGCGGGCCAGTCCCCTGGGCAATACCCCGGGACCGTTGATGCACTACACCTTTATCGCCAATGTGCTGGATGGGGCCTTTATCAAGCAGATCCCCTGGCTGGATGGCCTGGCCCTGCTGCTGCTTGGCCTGCTGCCGCTGCTGGCACGCGCACTCAGCGAGGGGGTGCTACGGCGCAGCATTATTTATGTCAGCGTCGCTGTCGCCTTTGTCCTCATCGGCAAGCTGGCCTACCTGTTCTTCGGCCTGTGGCTGGAGATGTTCTATCCGCTGCTGGCGCTGCTGGTGTTGGCCATCTACAACGAAACGGAT
>JBFFRO010000354.1:0-1975 GCA_041572995.1 Thiohalomonadaceae bacterium | reverse complement strand
GTGCGCTCGCGCGCCACCCCGGAGAAGGGCCGCTGCGCGGTCTGGTTCGAGTGCCTGAGTCACTGCGGGCTCAAGGACGGCAATCCCGACGCCGGCCAGTTCTGCATCGACACCCAGCTGGAGGCCGCGGTGCACGGCAACCTGGATAAGGGGCTGTTCTTCCGCGGCTCCGAGCCGCTGCCCTTCGGTGATCAGCTGCGCAGTGTCCACGACCTGCTGGCGATGCTGCTTACCGGCAAGGACCCGAAACTGGCTTGATCGCCACTTAAGGGACAAAAAAGGGCGCCGCTGGCGCCCTTTTTTATGCTCAGCCCAGGCCAGGAGCTATTTCAACTCTCCAGCCGGATACGCTCGAAGTAACGCGCGCGATAGAGCAGACGCTGGGGGCCGCTCTCAGCATCGCGGAAGGCGGTGCGGGTGTGCAGCACGTTGTTACAAAGTAGGCCCATCCCCGGTTCCAGGCGGGCACGAATAATATACGGGGAGTGTTCCAGAATATCCTCCAGCGCCTCCAGTGCCGCCTGTACGTTGGCGGCCTGCTTCCACTCGATGTTGCGCTTGCGCGCGGTGTAGCGCATGTGCAGCGAGCCGCTGGCCTCATGCCAGGAGAAGACCGGGCCGATCGAGGCGCCGCGCTCCTTGCCCTCGCCATTCAGGCCGGGGGGGATGGTCATCACATCGGCCTCCATCAGTGCACGCACGTGCGCCACATCCCGATCGCGCAACTCCAGGTAGGCGATCTCGGGGTCCAGCAGCAGGTTCTCACCCCCCTCCTCGGCCTGACGCACGCAGTGCAGCAGCATGCCGCGGATCTGTCGCTCACCGGTGTTGTAGTAACCGTCGCAGTGCCAGTTGATGGAGCGATTGGTGTAGGGGATGTACTTGGGCTTGTCACCCGCCGCGCTGACGGTGATGGAGGTGAGGCCGTCATCATCGGCCAGCAGGTTGCTGTCCAGGTGGCTGAGGCCGAAACGCTCGGCCAGTGCACGCGGTGCGGACTTGTCGGGGTCGCAGCCCAAGGTCGTGGCGTAGATGGCCATGTTGGCCTTGGCGATACGCTCGGCCAGGGCCTGGTACTCCGACTCGCTCAGTGCCCGCGGGTCCGCCAGTTCCACCAGCAGCTCGGTGGCGCTGCGCGGGTAGCCGCGCAGCTTCTCCTCGCGCCAGCGGCGATAACCCTCGGCGTTATCCGGATTGAAGGGGGAGTCGGTAGGAAAGCTCATCGCTACAACTGAGGAGCTTAAGCGGCCAGGGCGTCGCGTACGCGCTCGAGCTTGCCCTTCACCTCGCCACCCAGGCTCTCCAGCTCGGGGACCTCGGCTAGGGCCAGCACGCTCATGGGGTCCATGAAAGCGACCACGCAACCCTCGCCCTCCTCGCGCACCACCACATTGCAGGGCAACAACAGGCCGATGTCGGGGTCGGCCTCGATGGCCTGGTTGGCCAGCTTGGGGTTGCAGGCGCCGAGAATCTTGTAGGGCGCGCGCTCGACACCGATCTTCGCCTTGAGGGTAGCGGCGACGTCGATCTCGGTGAGGACGCCGAAGCCCTCGCCCTTGAGCGCCTCGGTAACGCGGTCGACCACCTCGTCCAGTTTGCCGGGAAGCGTCAGGTTAAAACCGTACATGGGGGAATCCTTATATCAATCGGGACAGTGCCCCATCTTAACTTCATTTATTAGCAGATGCTAATGCTGCTATTCGGAGGCATCGCGCTCACGCATCTCAGTCTCCATACGTACCCAGGCCTCGAAGGCCTGCTCCGGCCAGAGTGACTGGAACCAGGCGATCACCGCCTCGATCTCCTGCTCACTGAGCTTGCTACCCCAGGGCGGCATATTGCTACGTCCCACCGGCCCGCCATCGTGGATGACACGCTTGAGGACCATGCTGGGGTGGTGCCAGGAGTGGCCACTACCATCGAGCGGCGGGGGCGGGAAGCGGCCATCCTCACCCACCCTGCGCCAATGCGGATC
>JBFFRO010000353.1:0-2045 GCA_041572995.1 Thiohalomonadaceae bacterium | reverse complement strand
TTTAAAGAAGTATCCGTACCGAATTTTAGAGTCTATTTTTTTTGAAAAGTTCGCTCACTCTTGGTTACGGTGAGTGTTATTGGGTTTATGGACAATCACCTCATGCCTGTCATGCGACGGGTGGTGTGAAAGCAAGGGCCGGTAAACGGCAAGATTTTGGAGGCGGTCACAATGCAGAAAAAAGCGCTAATACTCCTGTTCCTCGCACTGGTAATGGGGGGCGTGGCGGTGGTACTCGTCAACCTTCTGCTCCAGCAGGAGGGGGTGCAGCAGGCCGAGGTGGAGGCCGTTCCCATGACCAAAGTGGTAGTGGCCGCCGTGGAGCTAAAGATGGGAACGCGTTTGAGCCGCCTGTCGATCAAGGAGGTCGATATGCCGGTAGAGAACCTGCCCAAGGGTGTCTTCCACAGCCTCTCCGAACTGGTGCCAGAGGGCGATGAGCAGGCGCGCATGGCGCCGGTGGTACTTGAGCGGGTTGTTGAGAACGAAATCATTCTACCCTACAAGCTCTCCCCGCATGGCGCCCGTACCGGTCTGCCGCGCAAGATCCCAGAGGATATGCGTGCCTTCACCATTGAGGTCAGTGAGGTCAGCGGCGTTGCTGGTTTCGTCCTCCCCGGCAACTATGTCGACGTGTTGCTGACCAGCACCATCGGCCGTACTGATAAAAACCCGGCAACCCGCACTCTGTTGCAGAACGTCGAGGTGCTGGGTGTCGACCAGATTAGCTCCGAAGATGAGGACAACCCGCAGGTGGTCAACGCCGTTACCCTGTTGGTTACTCCGAAAGAGGGCAAGATGCTAGCGCTGGGTGACAAGGTGGGTGAGCTGAACCTGTTGCTACGCAACGAGTTCGATGCCTCCATCGTCAGTCAGGAGATCGTCTCTATTACCACCCTGCTGGAGGCCTACAAGGAGCGCAAGCCCGTGGTTTATCGACGTGAGCGTCGACCCACGGTGGAGATCATTCGTGGTCTCGACGTAGAGAAGCAGCGCGTCAGGGAAGGTGCCCCGGCTGAGGCGGCCCAGTAACCCTGGTCGTCCCGACTCTGGATAATTTGAAGAGGAAGCAAGCAATGACAAGGCAACAATACAGAGCTGGAGCGGATGTCGATAAGCGCTCCCTGGGCATGATCCTCGCGTGGCTGTTGATTCTGCCTGTGCTGATGGTGGCGATGGCCCCCGTCTCAGCGCAGACCGGCCGCTATCAGCTGGAGTTCGGTGGCCCCAAGGATGCCAGTGAACTGCGCCTGGCGAAGGGCAAGTCGCAAATCATTCACTCGCGCCGCTCTCTGCAGCAGGTGGTCATCGGTGATCCGGCGATTGCCGATATCAAGCTGCTCTCATCCACCAAGGTGTTGATTTTGGGTAAGGCCCCTGGCCACACCAATCTGGTGTTCCGCGGTAAGTCGGGTGATCAGATCGCAGTGATTGATGTGGTCATCGGCTATGACCTGGATGGCATCAAGCGAAAGATCTACGAGATCCTTCCGCAGGAGACCCTGATCGAGGTACATGGCGCCAATGATAAGGTGACCCTCTCCGGCGAGGTTTCGAGCCTGCTCGCCATGGACCAGGCGATGGCCATAGCCCGCAGCTACGTCAACCAGGGCAGTCGCAGTGATGATAATGTCATTAACCTG
The DNA here is from genome assembly GCA_041572995.1 of Thiohalomonadaceae bacterium. GTDB lineage: Bacteria > Pseudomonadota > Gammaproteobacteria > Thiohalomonadales > Thiohalomonadaceae > JBFFSW01. The sequence goes on along the minus strand of JBFFRO010000353.1, from coordinate 402 downwards.
ATGCAGGTGGGTGGCGGCCAGCAGGTGATGCTGGAGGCAACCATCAGTGAAATTTCACGCAACTCCCTGCGCGAGTTGGGAATGCAGTTCGACTTTCAGCAGACGGCCGGCTCCGGTGACTCCTGGAGCATCATTACTGGCCAGGCGCTGGCAACACCCTTCATTGGTGGCACCTACACCGAGGCTGGCTACGGTGCGCCGTTGTTTGACGGCCTGAAGGCGACCCTGCAGGCACTTGAGACCAAGGGCCTGGCCAAGACCTTGGCCGAGCCGAACATCGTTGCCCTCTCCGGGCAGGAGGGTAGCTTCCTGGCTGGTGGTGAGATCCCGATTCCGGTAGCACAGAGTTCGGCTCTAGGTATCCCGGTGATTACCGTGGATTACAAGGAGTTTGGCGTCGGT
>JBFFRO010000352.1:0-2074 GCA_041572995.1 Thiohalomonadaceae bacterium | reverse complement strand
GTCGGGCGAGTTGAGACAGAGCAGCAGTTCGGCCCCCGGGGTCATGAACTCGGGGATTCGGCGGATGATCTTCTTGTAGTCACGCTGGATATCGACACTGCCCTTCTGCAGGCTGGGCGGGTCGCAGATCAACAGTTCGTAGGGACCGTGTTTGCGGATACGTGAAAAGGATTTAAAGATATCCACGCCCTCGAACCGCACCCGCCCCAGCTCGTGGCCATTGAGGCGGTGGTTCTCCCTGCCGCGGGCCAGCGCCGCCTTGCTGATATCGACATTCAGCACCGAGATCGCGCCGCCGGCGATCGCCGCCACCGAGAAGGCGCAGGTGTAGGCGAAAAGATTCAGCACCCGCTTGCCCGCGGCATGCGCCCGCACCCAGTCGCGGCCATTGGCCATGTCGAGAAACAGCCCGCTGTTCTGGTTTGCGCCGAGTCGAATACCGTATTTCAGCCCACCCTCCTCTACCACCAGCTCATCGAGCGGCTCACCCCGCAACAGCTCGAACGGCGCCTTATGCCGGCAGCGGTACTGCACCTGCACGCTACGACAGGCGGGCAGCGCGCCCGTCAGCTCGTCGGCCAGCGCTTCCAGCCACGGCCGTTCCACTTCCTGGTAGAGGGTGATCAGGGCCACCGGCGGCAGCCAGTCGATATTCACGTGTTCGAGACCGGGGAAGGCGTGGCCTCGACCATGAAAGAGGCGGCGGGCATCACCCTCCCCCTCGCCGGGGAGATCCAGTAATTCAATCATCGCCACACCATCCGCTAAAATAGCAAGGTGATCAACAAACCGACCCACGCCATGAGCAACACACAGAAACCCTATGCCGAGTCCTGCGACGAGAACGGCACACACATCCTCGAGGTACTCAAGGCCAAGCTGCCTGGAGAGGGCGCGCTGCTGGAGATCGGCAGCGGCACCGGCCAGCACGCGGTGCAGTTCGCCGCGGCCCTGAGGAGCATCGAGTGGCACACCAGCGACCGTGCCGATACACATGAGGGGATGCGCATGTGGCTGGTCGAGGCAGGCCTGGACAACCTGCATGAGCCCATTGCCCTGGATGTGCTCGCGGATCCCTGGCCGGATACCCTCTTCGATGCCGCCTACTCCGCCAACACCGCCCACATCATGCCCAAGGCCGCGGTGGAGGCGGTGTTCCAGGGCTTGGCTCGAACTCTCAAACCTGGCGCCCCCTTCCTGCTCTACGGCCCCTTTATGTATGACGGCGAGCACACCAGCGAGAGCAACGGCCGCTTCGACATCTGGCTGCGCGAGCAGGAGGTACACCGCGGCGTTCGCGACGTGAGCTGGTTGAAGGCGATCGCAGAGCCGCTAGGGCTGCTACTGGAAGAGGATATCGAGATGCCGGTGAACAACCGCATCCTGGTCTGGCGGATGCGTTAGCCACCCGCCGAGCACGCCCGGCTACCGGTGCTAGGCTTTGAGCGTGTGACGATGTAAAGGGAGGCCGATAAGTATGAGCACAAAGCTTCGCGGGGTGGCCATCTGCCTCGCCCTGCTGGCGGGCACCGCTGCTGCAGCGGAATCCCCCTTTACGGTCAAAACCCTGGTGACGGGACTGGCCCACCCCTGGTCCATGGCCTTCCTGCCCGATGGTCGTATCCTAGTCACCGAGCGCCCGGGACGCCTGCGCCTCATCGACAACGGCCGTCTACACCCCGAGGCCATTGCCGGGCTACCGTCCATCACCGCAAGCGGTCAGGGTGGGCTACTCGATATTGCTCTACACCCCCACTACCACGACAACGGCTGGATCTACCTTTCGTTCAGTGCCGAGGTTCCCGAGGGGCTGGGCACCGAGGTGGTCCGAGGTCGGCTACAGGGAATGCGTCTGGTCGATGTGCAGCCGATATTCCGTGTTGAGAAAAGGAGCCACGGCAGCCGTCACTTCGGTTCGCGACTGCTGTTCGACCGCCAGGGCTATCTCTACATCAGTGTCGGTGAACGCGGCGATCGCCCGCGCGCTCAAGACCTGGGCGATCACGCCGGATCCATTATTCGCCTGCACGATGACGGGCGCGTCCCGGCGGACAACCCCTTTGTGCATCAGGCG
>JBFFRO010000351.1:0-2081 GCA_041572995.1 Thiohalomonadaceae bacterium | reverse complement strand
TACGGCGTACTTCTCATTGAGGTGGCCGATGACCTTGTCGATCTCATCCTGCCATCCAAGCTGTTTCAGGGAACGGATCTTGATGGCGATGTAGCCCTCAATAAGGGCGATGGCATCATCGCTGTCGGCGTGCTGCTCCATACCCTCGTCGAATGTTTCCACTGCCTGTTCATACTGGCCGCTGTTGTACAGCTCCTGTGCCTGCATGAGAACGTGATCAAGTGATCCTTCCACCGGCTATCCCTTCGTCGGCATATGCTCTACCAGCCCGATCGACATCAATCAAACTGATCTCACTCGGCGATCCTACCCGCAACGGCGGCCCCCAGTAGCCCGTTCCCCGGCTGACGAAGATCTGCTGGCTCTCGTTGTGGTGATAGAGCCCGGCGAGGTAGGGCTGGTCGACCATCACCAGCAGGCCGAAGGGGAAGATCTGCCCGCCGTGGGTGTGGCCGCTGAGCATCAGGTCGCAGCGGCGATTCTCCAGCAGGCGGATGGACTTGGGCTGGTGGGAGAGAACGAGGGTGGGCAGGGCCTCGTCGAGACCGGCGTAGGCGGCCTCGACATCGGTGGGCAGCTCACCGATGCGCGCGCCCATGAGGTCGGTGAGGCCGACCAGGTTGAAGCGCTGGCCTGCCTTTTCCAGCACCACGTGCTCGTTCAGCAGCGGTTTGACTCCCAGTTCACGCACGTAGGCGAGCATCGGCTCGACGCCGTGGAAGTACTCGTGGTTGCCGAGGACGAAGTAGCAGGGGGCCTCAAGCTGGGCCAGCGGCGCCAGGTCGTCGCGGATATCCTCGATGGGCAGGTCCACCAGGTCGCCGGTGATCACCACCAGGTCGGGCCTGATGGCGTTGATGCGCGTCACCTGCTCCTTGATGAAGGCGCGCTTGATGGTGCGGCCCACATGCACATCGGTCAGCTGGGCTATGCGCAGCCCCTGCGGTCCCTCCTTCAGTGTCACCTTTACCGGGTTGATGAGCGGGTCGCTGAGCCCCTGGGCGAAGCCGCGGCCGACATAGGAGACCGCGGCGATGAGCATGGTGATGTCGAACACCACCTTGATAAAGCGTCGCCGCTCCTGGTTCACCGGTACATGGCGCGAGACGGCGGTGCTCAGGTCGTAGACGGTGGCGAGGACAAAGAGCATGAAGCTGATGCCGATGAAGGCACTGCTGGTGTAGTAGAGGGCAGGGGAGTCGGGCACCCAGCGGGTGGCGATATCGAGGACGAAAAGGACCTCACCCAGCATGAGAATGATGGGCACCACCGCCGCGTAGCGGCTGAACGCCGGCGTCAGCCGGCGCAGGAAGCGGCGGTAGATGTAGTAGTTCACCCCCGCCATGACGGTGATGAAGACCAGGGCAAAGATAGTGAAGCGCATGGAGTGGAGTATATCCGTTTACGGCATCTCGGTTAGAATAGCCGCATGAAGCCCGTGAATCCCTTCTCCTCATGAGCCAGACCCTCGCCATCGCCCTCGGCGGCGCCCTCGGCGCGCTGGGCCGTTTCTGGGCCTCCAACGGCGTCTACGCCCTGCTCGGGCGCGACTTTCCCTACGGCACCCTGGCAGTGAACCTGCTGGGTTCGCTGCTGATGGGGTTAGGCTATGTCTGGCTGCTGGAGCGCTCCAGCCTGGGGCCTGAGTGGCGGGCGCTGCTGCTGGTGGGCTTTCTCGGTGCCTTTACCACCTTTTCCACCTTTTCCATCGAAACCCTCAACCTCATTGAGGGGGGCGAGCCGCTCAAGGCGCTGCTGAACGTGCTGCTCAGCGTTGGGCTTTGCGTGTTTGCCGCCTGGGGTGGGGTGCTGCTTGGGAGGAGCCTATGAGCGATGTGACCGTGGTGCGGATCTACTGCAATGAGGGGGAGACCCGGCTGGAGAAGCTGCTCAAGCGGCTGCACGACTGGGAGCACCTGAAGGGGGTGAGCGTCTTTCGTGGTATCGCCGGTTTCGGCGATTCGGGTAAGATCCACACCGGCGGCCTGGTCGACCTGGCCATGGCGCTGCCGCTGGTGGTGGAGTTTTTCGACGATAGTGGCAAGGTCGATGAAATCCTCCAGCACATAAAAGATGAATTC
>JBFFRO010000350.1:0-2090 GCA_041572995.1 Thiohalomonadaceae bacterium | reverse complement strand
GCCCTTTACCATCGGCGAGGGCGAGCGCGACCAGTGGATGCTGTGCATGCGCAAGGCAATGGAGGAGGAGAACATCGACCCGCAGCTGCGCGAGCAGCTTGAGCAGGCCTTCTTCAAGACCGCCGACTTTATGCGCAACCAGCCACAGTAAGGTGCAATCCCTTAGGGGTGCGCCCGCGGCTTGCTGACGCGCCGGACGGGATCCTGACGGTAGAAACGGCGCAAGACCTCATAGACCCGCGGCAGCTCCCGCTGCAGGTGCAGCGGGTCCACAAAGAAGAGCTCGGTCATCACGGCAAAGAACTCTGCCGGGCTGCTGCCCGCGTAGGGATCGATCCCCACCCCCCGGTAGTGATGGCCCCGGGCCAGTTCCCCATAGGCCTGGGTGAAGGCCTCGGCCCACTCTGCGGCCTTGAAGCCCGCGTGTAGCGGCGGGATGCCGTTGGCCGCACCGTCGAGCAGATCCAGCTTGTGGGCAAACTCGTGTAGTACCACGTTGTGACCGCGGCGGTGCTGCAACGAGGGATCGATCTCGGACCAGGCGAGGATCACCGGTCCCCTTCCCCAGGCCTCGCCACCGAGCTGCTGCGACTCGTCGTGGACGACACCGGCCTCGTCACGCTGCGGGTGGCGTACGATGAAGGGCTCGGGATAGATGATGATCTCGCTCCAGCCGCTGTACCAGTCGAGGCCGAGATTCAGCACCAGCAGCGAGGCCTGTGCCGCGATTAGCGCACGCTGCTGCTCATCAACCGCAAAGCCATTCGCACCGACGAGGGTTTTCTGGTGAAGGAATAGGCTGGCCAGCTCTCGTAGGCGGTGGGCCTCGGCCCTGTCCAGTGAAGCCAGCGCCGGCACGCTGGCGAGCAGCCGCTTCCAGAGACGAGCGGGGATACGCTGGCGTCGTAAAAGCCGCTGCCACCACCAGCGATGAAGCCTGTGCAGCAGGGACACCGGGCTTTCCGATTTATCGCCGGGCCAGGGCGCGACTGACCATCAACGTCAGTGCACTGGCCAGCACCATCAACAGCAAGCCTATCGGCCACAGGTAGGCAAGCATCTCCCAGCCGATGGCGATCACCATCGCCGACTCTCCCTCACCGAGCAGCGACAGCGCATACTCTTCAATCACGACGTCGCTGTAGTAGAGCAGCAGTAGCAACAGGGCGGCGTAGATGGCCTTGCACATGGTGTCGCTCCTCAGCCGTTTCTCAGCATATCGCCCGTGAGCAGGTCGCGGATGGTGGTGGGTCGCTGCGCCCCGCCGAGCTCACCATGCACGCAGTAGTCCACCGCCGGGCCCAGCGCACGCAGCACCTGCAGCGGGCTGCGCGCCGGCGCCTGGCCGGCGAGATTGGCACTGGTGGAGACAATGGCCCCGCCAAAGGCCGCGCACAGCCGGCGCACCAGCGGGTGGGCCGTGACGCGCACCGCCACACCGCTGTGGGTACCGCGGATCCATTCAGGGCACTGCTCACTGGCCGGGACAACCCAGGTGTGGGGCCCGGGCCAGCTCTCTTCCAGTCGCTGCTGGTATTCGGCGGCAACGGGGCGGATATAGGGGCGCAGCTGTTCGCTGTCGGCGGCGATGAGGATCACCCCCTTTTGCCAGGGGCGCTGCTTAAGCGCGAGCAGCCGCTCGACCGCACCGCGATCCATCGGATCGCAACCGAGGCCGTAGACCGCCTCGGTGGGATAGGCGATAAGGCCGCCGGCGCGGAGCACGCGGGCGGCCTCTCGGAGCTGGAAGGCAGTGGCCACGGCGTTGCCGTTATTCGGCCTCGTCCCCGTCGCCCTCAGCGGACTCGACCGGCTCACTGAAGCCACACTCCTTCTGCGGGCAGACCTTCTCGGTACCACGGCGCTTGGTGGTCTTTAGGGTGAGGATGGGCCAGCCGCACTTGGGGCAGGGCTGATCCAGCGGCTCGTTCCACACCGCGTAATCGCACTCGGGGTAGGTGGAGCAGGAGTAGAAGATCTTGCCGCGCCGTGACTTGCGCTTGAGCAGGTTGCCCTTGTTGCATTTCGGGCAGGTCACGCCGGTGTCCTCCGGTTTCTCCAGCGGCTCGATATGCTTGCACTTGGGATAG
>JBFFRO010000349.1:0-2090 GCA_041572995.1 Thiohalomonadaceae bacterium | reverse complement strand
TCACTCATCATCGCACTGCTGGTCGCCGCCGGCGGTGCCTATCTCTGGAAAGAGCTCAAGCAGAACCAGAGTGCCCTGGTCGAGGCCAATACCCAGCTGCAGCAGTCACTGCAGGCCCTGCGCAGTGCCGATCAATCCCAGCAGAGCGCCCTCAATACCCGCCTTAGCCAGCAGCAGCAGGCCATCGCAGCCATGCACGAGGCACAGCAGCGTGAGCTGCAGACCGCCCTCGCCTCGCTGCACAAGGAGCTGGGCCGCGACCGCGACGGCTGGGTCCGCTACGAGGTGGAGTACCTGCTGGCCTACGCCAACCGCCGCCTGCAGCTGGACGGCGATGTGCAGAGCGCCGATGCGGCCCTGCAGGCCGCCGATGAGCGACTGAAGGCCCAGGGCGACCCGGCGCTGCTGCCAGTGCGCGAGGCGATTGCCGGCGAACGCCGTGCGCTGGCCGCGGTGCCGCGTCTCGACATCGAGGGCATGGTGCTGGAGCTGGGTGCGCTGGCCGGGGGCGTCAGCAGCCTGCCCATGCCCGGCGCCCCGCAGCGCGCGCCCGAACAGGCCGCACAGGACGATGGCGAACAGTCCCCTGGCTGGGGCGACTGGCGCCAGCTCGGCTCGGCCCTGTGGGCCGACCTGCGTTCGCTGGTGACGATACGCAGTGGGCGCGACCGCCCGCTGCCGCTGACCAGCCCGGAGCAGCGCTTCTTCCTGCAGGAGAACCTGCGACTCAAGCTGCTGGCGGCCCGTCTGGCCCTGCTCCAGGGTGAGCAGAAGGCCCTGGGTACCATTCTCGGCGAGGCCGACGACTGGCTGCAGCGCTACTTCGACAACGAGAGCACCGCGGTGCGCGCCACCCGTGAGAGCCTGCAGCGGTTGGCGAAGGTCGAGCCCCGCCCCGCACTGCCCGACATCAGCGGGTCGCTCCACCGCCTGCGCAAACTCGACGAGCCCGCCGCACCCGCCCCCAGCGATGAGGCCGACGAAGCGCCCGAGGTGGAGAGCGAGGAGAGTGCCGGAGGCGAATCATGAGGTGGCTGCTCGGTGCCCTGCTGGCCCTGATCGCCGCGGTCTCGCTGGCCCTGATCGCCCGTCAGGATCCCGGCTATGTGCTAATCGCCCACGGCGACTGGTCCATCGAGGGCTCGCTGGTGCTACTCGTTATCGCCATCCTCGTCGCCTATGCGCTGCTCTCCGCCCTGCTCAAGCTGATCCACCTGCTGCGCACCACTCCCGGTGCCCTGCTCGGCTGGGGCCGTGGCCGCCATGGCGAGCTGGCCCGCAAGCGTACACAGCGCGGCCTCATCGCCCTGGCCGAGGGCGAGTGGAAGCGTGCCGAAAAGGATCTCTCCCGTGCCGCCCGTCACAGCGACACCCCGCTGATCAACTACCTGGGTGCGGCCCGTGCGGCGCAGAAGCGTGATGCCGAGGATCGCCGCGACGACTACCTCTCGCGCGCCGCGCGTAGCATGCCCGAGGCCCGCCTGGCCGTCGGCCTGACCCAGGCCGAGGTGCAGATCTCCAGCAACCAGCTGGAACAGGCGCTGGCCACCCTGGAGAACCTGCGTGACTCCGCACCCAAGCACGGCCTAGTGCTGGACCTGCTGCGCCGCCTCTACGACAAGCTCGGTGCCTGGGAGGAGCTGCTCAAGGTGTTGCCCGAACTGCGCCGTCAGCAGCTGCTCAGCGAGAAGGAACACACCACGCTGGAGCGTCGCTGCTATGACCGGCTGCTGGAGAAGGCGCAGGACACCGCGACCCTAGAGGCGCTCTGGGCACAGCTGCCCAAGCCCATGAGGCGCGAGCCCACGCTGCTGGCCGACTACTGCCGCCGCCGTCACGCCCTGGATGGTGGCAGTGGCTGTGCCGAGCTGCTACGCGAGGCGATTCGCCGCGAGTGGGACGAGGAACTGGTGCGCCTCTACGGCCTCATCGAGGACGGTGACCCGGCCCGCCTGCACGACCAGGCCGAATCCTGGCTCAAGAGCTACCCGCAGCAGCCTGCGCTCTATCTGGCCCTCGCCCGCCAGGCGATGCGTGCCGAGCTCTGGGGCAAGGCCCGCCACCATCTGGAAGATGCCCTCGCCCGCCGC
>JBFFRO010000348.1:0-2101 GCA_041572995.1 Thiohalomonadaceae bacterium | reverse complement strand
TCGCCGCGGCGCGGCAACATCACCACCCCGGCCATGGAGGTCAGCTCGGCCAGCAGTGAGGAGGCGCCGGTGAGGATCCGCTGCGGCTCGGCACCACTGCCAATCTGCTTCTCCATGGAATCGAGGGTGCGTGCCTCCAGCGGCTGTACCGAGAGCAGGCTGTCGACGAACAGGCGGTAACCCTGCACCGTCGGCACCCGCCCGGCGGAGGTGTGCGGAGCCACCACCAGCCCCTGCTCCTCCAGGTCGGCCATGACGTTGCGCACGGTGGCCGAGCTCAGCGACATCCCCGACTCCTCGGCCAGGGTGCGTGAGCCCACCGGCTGACCGTCACGGATATAGCGCTCGATCAGCACCTTCAACAGGTGTTGGGCACGTTCGTTCAGTACCTCGCCGCTCATGGTTCCTATCTAGTCGAATCCGGGATGGGGGCGCTATATTAGCACTCCAGAAACACGAGTGCTAAGCCGCTCTAACGCCCCGCCGTGCTTGGCGGGCACGGTCCCATCGTGATACCTTGCGGCGATATTTTGGAGGGCGATATGGGCCAGGCTTTCAACACCATCGGCATCATCGGCAAGTACGCAGAGACCAGCGTAGGCGAGCACCTGCACAATCTGCGCAGCTACCTGGAGCAGCGCGGTGTGGAGATCCACCTGGACGAGGCCACCGCCGAGGTCTGGCCCGAGCACGGCCTGAAGACCTCCAGCCGCGATGAGATCGGCCGTCACTGCGACCTGGCCATCGTCCTTGGCGGCGACGGTACCCTGCTCAATGCCGCGCGCAGCCTGGCCCCTCACGACATTGCCATCCTCGGCATCAATATGGGCCACCTGGGCTTCCTCACCGACGTCTCACCTGATGAGATGGAGCAGCGCCTGGATGAAATCCTCGCCGGCCGCTTCAACGAGGACGAGCGCTTCCTGCTGCATAGCACCATCCACCGTGATGGTGAGGTGATCGGCGAGAGCGACGCCTTCAACGACATCGTCGTGCACAAGGCGGAGGTGGCACGCATGATCGCCGTGAGTACCCACGTCAACGGCACCTTCGTCAACAATCTGCGTGCCGACGGCCTGATCGTCTCCACCCCCACCGGCTCCACCGCCTACGCCCTCTCCGGCGGCGGCCCGCTGATGCAACCCTGCCTCAACGCCGTGGTACTGGTACCCATCTGCCCGCACACCATGAGCAACCGCCCCATCGTCATGGACGGCGACACGGTGATCGAGATCGAGGTGCTGGGGGATATCAACGCCGGCGCCCAGGTTACCTCCGACGGCCAGATCAGCCAGGTGCTGCAGCACGGCGATCGAGTGCGTATCCGCAAGAAGAAGGACACCGTGCGTCTCATCCACCCCGTGGACCACGACCACTTCCACATCCTCCGCCACAAGCTCAACTGGGGCTAATGCTCAAGCACCTCCTGATCAAGAACTTCGCCCTGGTCGAATCGCTGGATATCGACCTGGCCGGCGGCATGAGCGTGCTCACCGGCGAGACCGGTGCGGGCAAATCCATCCTGCTTGGTGCCCTGGGGCTCGCCCTGGGTGATCGCGCCGACACCTCTGTGGTCCGCCACGGTGCTGAGCGCGCCGAGGTCAGCGCCAGCTTCGACTGCGCCGCCCTGCCCCGCAGCCGCGCCTGGCTGGCCGAACGCGAACTGGAAGCGGATGACGAGATCATCATCCGCCGCACCGTCGGTGCCGATGGCCGCTCGCGCGGCTACATCAACGGTCAGCCGATGCCGGTACAGGCACTGCGCGAGCTGGGCGAGCAGTTAGTGGACATCCACGGCCAGCACGCCCACCAGTCACTGCTGCGCAAAGAGGTCCAGCGCGAACTGCTAGACGCCTACGGCGCCCTGAGCAAGCAAGCCAGTGGGGTCGCCACGGCCTACCACCACTGGCACGCCCTGCAGCGGGAGCTGGAGCGACTGACCCAGGCCGCCAGCGACCGCGATGCCCGCCTGGAGCTGCTGCGCTACCAGGTGGAGGAGCTGGAATCGCTCAACCTCAGCGTCGATGAACTCTCTGCACTGGATGAGGAGCACGCCCGGCTGGCCAATGCCGGCAAGCTGATGGAGGGGGCACAGCGCGCC
>JBFFRO010000347.1:0-2107 GCA_041572995.1 Thiohalomonadaceae bacterium | reverse complement strand
CATCTCTCCGCGTTCGCCGCGAACCTGCAGACGCGGGTCGCGATAGTCGACGTTGCCCCACATCTGCAGCCGGTCCTGCTGGTGGTCGTAGCGGGCCTCATCGGCGCTGAGGTACTTGTCGTCACGGCGTATCTCAACCCCACCGCCAAAGTGCGAGACACCCTCGGTGTCCAGCTCGCCACGGGCCGCGCGCACTCGGGTGACCCCGGGTTCTGGGGTATCCCCCGCATCCACTGAGGGGGGCACGCTGGGCGCAGGAGCGGGACACAGGGCCCAGCGCTGCTCCTCCTCGGCCGCTAACAGCTCGCCCACGGGTGCAGCCAGGAGCAGCACGAGCAGGGGGCCAAGCAGGGTCGGCGGTGGCATGGGGAGGGGTTTCACGGTGTCTGGGCTTGGGCTTTCGCTTTAAAACCCGCTAACTTGTCATAGAATGTCCCCTGCATCAATCAAAACCATTGAGACAGCGGCGTCATCAAGCCCGACATAGGCCAGCTTAATTGCTTACGGGGCTGAACTTCTGCCGGAATGTGAGCTCTATCAAGTTTGAGTTAAGTTAAATTTGGCATAATTTGCCCAAGTAAGAAAAACTGCCCCGCTAAACAGAAGGAGCTCCGCAATGAAACGCGCCCTGATCCTGGCCGGCCTGCTGGCCGCCGCCCCCGCCACCCAGGCGGCCAACAATATCGATACCCTGCAGAACCTCAGCCAGGCCGAGTTCGCCGCCTTCTCCCAGGACCTGGGCGCCGCGTTGAGCTACAAGGCACTGGCCCCGGCCGAACCGCTGGGTGTTACCGGTTTCGATATCGGTATCGAACTGACTGCCACCACCCCGGCCAACTCCACCGTTCTGGACAAGGCGATGAGCGGCGGTGGTTTCAGCACCATCCCGGTGCCCAAGCTGCACGCCCACAAGGGGCTGCCCTTCGGTATCGACGTGGGTCTGATGTACAGCGCCATTCCCAACTCGGATATCAAGCTCATCGGTTATGAGCTTCGTTACGCCATCCTCGAGGGCGGCGTCGCCAGTCCGGCCCTGGCAGTGCGTGCCACCGGCTCCAGCCTCAGCGGTGTTGACCAGCTGGACTTCAGCACCCAGGGCCTTGAGCTGACCGTCTCCAAGGGCTTCGTCAACCTCACCCCCTATGCCGGTATCGGCCAGGTGTGGACCACCTCTACCCCCGATAGCGCCGATCCGCTGATCGCCGCCGCGGGCCTTCAGGAGGAGACCGACAGCCTGAGCAAGTACTTCGTGGGTCTGAACGTCAACATGGGCGTGTTCAACCTCGCCTTCGAGGCGGACAAGACCGGCGACGCCGAAAGCGTGGGTGCCAAGCTGGGCTGGCGCTTCTAAGCGAACCCTGTCCGCTGAAAACGCCGCACCCTCGGGTGCGGCGTTTTCGTTTTCGCGCCTATAATGCCGCCTGGATCGAACGACAGAGAGAGTGAGTGGCCCGTGCCGCAACGATTACAACAGCTTGAGCTCTGGCTGAAAGAGGGGCTGGGGATCGCCGACTACACCCTGGCGCCCGCCTCCAGCGACGCCAGTTTTCGCCGCTATTTCCGCATTGTCAGCGGTGGGGAGAGCCGCATCGTCATGGATGCCCCGCCGGAGAAGGAGGACTGCGGCCCCTTCGTGAAGATTGCCCGCGAGCTGCATGCTATCGGCCTGCACGTGCCAGAGATCCTGGCCGAGGATCTGGACCAGGGCTTCCTGCTGCTGAGCGACCTGGGCTCCACCCCCTACCTGGATGTGCTCAACGATGAGAGCGTCGAGCGGCTCTACGGCGATGCCATGGAGGCGCTCACGGTGCTGCAGTCCCGTGGACCGGGTGAGGGGCAGCTGCCGGCCTATGACCGCACACTGCTGATGAACGAAATGGGGCTGTTCCGCGACTGGTACCTAGGCGAGCACCTGGGGTTGTCCATGGATGAGACGGCTCAGCGGGACCTGGAGGATAGCTTCAGCCTGTTGGCCGATGTGGCTCTGGAGCAGCCGCGCGTGGCGGTGCACCGCGACTACCACTCACGCAACCTGATGGTGTGTGAGCGCAACCCCGGGATTATCGATTTTCAGGATGCGGTCTTCGGCCCCATGAGCTACGACTTG
>JBFFRO010000346.1:0-2112 GCA_041572995.1 Thiohalomonadaceae bacterium | reverse complement strand
TGGTGCCGGAAAGACTCAACGATTAATAAATGGCGGCCATGGGCTGCCCTATCGCAGCCCCCCAAACCCCATCCTGTCCCCCACCACATCGGCGAACGACGCACCGATGCGATCGGCGAAGCGCTCCCAGACATCGGGCTGGGGGGTGAAGTCGACGATGTTCTCTTCGCCGATGACCTCGCGGGCGACGTAGTCGACATCGCCAATCTCATCGGCCAGGCCCAGTTCGATGGCCTTGTTGCCGGCCCAGAACTTGCCGCTGAAGAGATCCGGGTTGTCGCCCAGGCGATCGCCGCGGCCCTTTTTCACCGCGTCGATAAACTCGGCGTGAATATCACCGAGCATCCCCTGGACGTGCTGGACGTCCGCCTCGCGCAGCGGCGAGAAGGGATCGAGCATCCCCTTGTTCTCACCGGCGGTGAGCAGACGGCGCTCGATGCCCAGCTTCTCCATGCTGCCGGTGAAGCCGAAGCCGTTCATCAGCACACCGATGGAGCCGACGATACTGGAGGGATTGACGTAGATGCTGTCGGCGGCCGAGGCGATGTAGTAGGCGCCGGAGGCGCCGATATCGACGATCACCGCGTAGAACGGAATCTCCTCATGCTCGGCGCGCAGGCGCTGGATCTCGCGATAGACATAGTCGGACTGCACCGGCGAGCCGCCGGGGCTGTTGATGCGCAGGATGATGCCCTTGGTGTGCTTGTCCTCAAAGGCATCGCGCAGCCCCTCGATGAGGGTCTCGGCGTTGGCCTCGCTGGCATCGGAGATGACGCCGTTGACCTCCAGCAACGCGGTGTGATCATCGCCCTTGTGCTTGGCATCATCCAGCTCGGGTGAGCGCATGGCGAGGATAAGGATGACGAAGAGGTAGACGAACAGCAGGGCCTTGAAGAAGATCCCCCAGCGCCGGGTGCGGCGCTGCTCGGTGAGCGAGGCGGTGCTGAGCTTCTCGATCAGCTCGCGCTCCCAGCTCTCGCCCTGAGGCCCCTGGCGACTCGGGCCCGACTGGCCACGCCCCTGACCGGCGCCAGAGCTGGCACCGGGCTCCTGAATAATGGTCTGATCGCCCTGCCCTTCGCCCTTCCACTCATCCATCGTCTCGTCTCCTTGGGTGATCTATATTGGTTTGTCAGCCGCTCAGGCGGCCCGACGTGCGGCCAGCCACGGCTCCAGCTCTTCGATGGCATCGAGGCAGCCCAGCGGCTGCTGTGCCAGCAGCCGTTCCACCTCGTGCACCCCGTAGCTAACCGCCAGCGCGTGGGCTCGGGCATTGTGGGCCATCTGCAGGTCGTACTCGGTGTCGCCCACCATCAGGGTCTCATGCGGCTCCACGCCAAAGTAGTCGATCAGCTCCTCCAGCATTTGCGGGTGGGGCTTGGAGCGGGTCTCATCGGCGGTGCGGGTCGCGGCGAAGAAGTTCTGCAGGCCGGTCTCCTCCAGCACCATATCCAGCCCCGCGCGCCCCTTGCCGGTGGCCACGGCGAGCAGATAGCCCGCCGCCTCCAGGGCATCGAGGGTGTCGCGGGAGCCAGCGAACAGCGCTGAGGGGGTGACATCGCCCACCAGGTAGTGGTGGCGGTAGCGCTGGAACATCCCCTCGTGGACCTCCCGCGAGGCGCCAGGATAGAGGGTATTGAGGGCCTCGGCGAGGCCCAGACCGATAATGTTCTTGATTTCGTCGTCCTCGCGATCGGGCATCCCCAGGTCGCGACCGGCGGCACGGATGCAGGCGACGATGCGCGCCTCCGAGTCCATCAGGGTGCCGTCCCAGTCGAAGACGATCAGTTTGAAGTCGTGACTCATGACTTGATTTCCAGCTGTTCCAGTAGTTGTTCCAGGGCAGGCTCCAGGGGCGCGCGCAGGGCCAGCTCGCCGCCATCCGGGTGCTCGAAGCGCAGGTCAACGGCATGCAGGAAAAGCCGCTTGAGTCCCTTCTCCGCCATCGCCCGGTTGAAGGCCTCGTCGCCATACTTGTCATCACCGGCAATCGGATGACCGCTGTACTGGGCGTGCACCCTCACCTGATGGGTGCGCCCGGTACGCAGATCAACCCCCATCAGGGTGGCCCCACGGTAGCGCTCCACCGGCTCGAAGATGCTCAGCGAGGCC
>JBFFRO010000345.1:0-2116 GCA_041572995.1 Thiohalomonadaceae bacterium | reverse complement strand
TGTGAACGGCGTCTCTGCCGCTACCGGTAGCGGCCGGGAGGCGGTGACGCCGAGCAGCCGCTCGCCCAACCATGCCAGCCAGCGATGGCGATTGGCGAGGATCACGAGGTTGCTCAGCCAGGGCATGCGGTGCAGCCAGCGCGGGGTATGGGCGAAGAGACGGGTACGCAGAGGAATATCCCTGGCCGCGTTGCACTGGGCCAGGTACTCGATCTTGATTTGCGCCATATCGACGCTGTTCTCACACTCGCGCTTGCACCCCTTGCAGCCGAGGCACAGCGCCATTGCCTCATCCAGCTCGGGGTTGTCGGTGAGAGAGCCCGAGCCGCTGTTGAGGGCCGCCTTTAGCAGGCGTACCCGCCCGCCGGTGGAAAGCAGCGGGTTGTCGGTCACCCGGTAGCTGGGGCACATCACCCCTTTGCCCTTGCTCTCGCACTGTCGGCTGTTAATGCAGACCGCTACCGCCTTGGCAAACTCTTCCCCTTTCTTGGGAATGTCGGCATAGGCATCGCCCATGCCGGCGTCCTTGTAGGAGGACCAGTCGAGGATCGGTTTCATCGTTGCTCACCTGCTTTATTCCAATAGCTTCGGGTCTGCAAGAGCGGTGCCAGACCATCCAACCCCATATTCACTGTGGCTAATGCGACTGAAGTGGAGGCTAAAGCTAACAATCACACCAAAATGGATTGTCGAGAGTGCGACATTGGGCCTGCTTTGGCGTGCCTGTAGATAGAAAATCAACGGCTTAGCGCGTAGCGGGAGAGTGGGCACAGTGCTTGCTACTGATTTGGGTAACCGATGAATCAGTCAAGCGGAGAGTGGGTATGAGTGATAAGGCGAGCGGTTGTACCAGCGGTTCCTGCGGCAGCAGCAACGATCAGATGTCTCACCTGCCGGAGTCCATTCGCAAGAAGGTTGAGAACCACCCCTGCTACTCTGAGCAGGCCCATCATTACTTCGCCCGTATGCACGTGGCGGTGGCCCCGGCCTGTAACATCCAGTGCCACTACTGTAACCGCAAGTACGACTGTTCCAATGAGTCTCGCCCCGGTGTGGTCTCCGAACTGCTGACCCCGGAGCAGGCGGTGAAAAAGACCCTGGCGGTGGCCGCCGAGATCCCGCAGATGAGCGTGCTCGGCATCGCCGGCCCCGGTGACCCGCTGGCCAACCCGCAGCGTACCTTCGAGACCTTCCGCGCCCTCAACGAGCAGGCGCCTGACATCAAGCTCTGCGTCTCCACCAACGGCCTCTCGCTGCCGGAGCATGTGGACGAGCTGGCGAAGTACAACATCGACCACGTCACCATCACCATTAACTGTGTCGACCCCAAGGTGGGCGCGCAGATCTATCCCTGGATATTCTGGAACAACCGCCGCATTCGCGGTGAGAAGGCGGCCCGTATCCTGATCGAGCAGCAGCAGAAGGGCTTGGAGATGCTGGTCGAGCGCGGGGTGCTGGTGAAGGTCAACTCGGTGATGATCCCCGGCGTGAACGATGAGCACCTCAAGGAGGTGAGCAAGATCGTCAAGGAGAAGGGCGCCTTCCTGCACAACGTGATGCCGCTTATCGCCGAGGAGGAGCACGGCACCTACTATGGTCTCAGCGGCCAGCGTGGGCCGAGCAACGAAGAGCTGCAGGCGCTGCAGGATGAGTGTGCCGGCGATATGAACATGATGCGCCACTGCCGCCAGTGCCGTGCCGATGCCGTCGGCATGCTGGGCGAGGACCGCGGTGCCGAGTTCACCCTCGACAAGATCGAGAAGATGAAGATTGATTACCAGTCGGCGATGCAGAAGCGCGCGGTCGTCCAGGAGGCGATCGCGCAGGAACTGGAGGCCAAGCGTAATGCGCCGCAGACCCAGGTGGTGAGCATCCCGCTGGATACGCTGAAGACGAAAAAGCCGAGCCGCCCGGTGCTGATGGCGGTGACCACCGAGGGCCAGGGGGTGATCAACCAGCACTTCGGCCACGCCAACGAATTCCTGGTCTACGAGGTGAGCGAGGCCGGCCCGCGCTTTATCGGTCCGCGCCGTGCCGATCAGTACTGCACCGGCAGCAACGAGTGCGACGTGGATATGGAAGACAAGATGGCCCGCTCCATCGCCGCGCTCAAGGG
>JBFFRO010000344.1:0-2121 GCA_041572995.1 Thiohalomonadaceae bacterium | reverse complement strand
TCTTCACTGCCCAGCCCTTCTCGTCGAGGTTCTGTAGTGAGCGGCCGTCAAAGTCTAGGATCCAGTTGTCGCGGGCGATCTCGATCTTGTCGCCCAGGCCCGGGGTCTCGGTGTGCTTGAGTACGCGCACCCCGAGCAACTTGCCGTTGCGGTCGATGCCGAGCAGGCAGAGGATGGGGCCGGCATAGCCCTCGGCGCTGCTCTCGAAGGCGACGGCACTCACGCCCTGGGCATCGATGGCGCGATAGACGGAGCGTCCATCGGCCAGCACCAGGGGGCTGGCGGTGAGGTCGTTGTGATGGACCTCAGCCGGGATCACCTGGGAGAGGGAGGCCTTCAGGTCCTCGGCAAAGCGCTCGGCAATCACATCGCGGGTACGCAGGTCACCGATCACCAGCAGGGCGCTGGCAAGGGTGGCCATGCCACCCAGCAGCATCGCCTGGTAGCCGATACGCTTGCGGTAGGTTGGTTCAAGTACCCCTTTACCCATTTACTTATCCCCCCGGCGAATGCTCTCGAGGCGGGCGGCACGGCGCCCCTGGCTGTAGTCCAGCGGCTCGCCGCTACGCTCGCGTCCGTAGATGCGTGGCCTCAGGTAGTGGTCGATGAGAGGCGTGGCGCTGTTCATCAGCAGCACGGCGAAGGCTGCACCCTCGGGGAAACCGCCCCAGGTACGGATGATGAAGATGAGCGCGCCGATACCGGCACCAAAGACGATGCGCCCGCGCGGAGTGGCCGGCGAGCCGACCGGGTCGGTAGCGATGAAGAAGGCGGTCAGCAGCAGACCGCCGCTGAGCAGGTGGTGCTGCGGCCCCAGGTAGTGCTCGGGGGCGTAGAGGTGTAGCAGCAGGGCCGGCAGCAACGCTCCGGCCAGTACCGCCAGCGGGATGGCCCAGCCGATGATGCCACGGGCGATGAGGTAGAGGCCGCCGATCAGCAGCAGTGGTGCCGAGCCCTCGCCGAGGCTGCCGCGTGCGGTACCGTAGAGGCTGTCGACCAGTGGGTAGCCCTGCAGTGCTGCGCCCAGATCCAGGCCACGGTCCAGTTCGGTTTTTACGTGGCCGAGCAGGCTGGCACCGCTGACCGCATCGATGTTCGCGGCGCCACTGCCAAAGGTGATCGCCAGCGCCTCCAGCGGCCCCGGGGCACTGGCAGAGAAGAGCGGTTGGGCCGAGGTCCAGGTGGTCATCTCCAGCGGGAAGGAGATGAGCAGGGCCACGCGAGCCAGCATTGCCGGGTTGAAAATGTTCTGACCGATGCCGCCGAACACCTGCTTGCCAACCACCAGGGCGAAGAGGCCGCCGATGGCGCCGATCCACCACGGAGCCCACGGGGGCAGGCTTAGCGCCAGCAGCCAGGCGGTGAGCAGGGCGCTGCCATCGCCCAGGGTGGGGCCGACAGGACGCCCGGACAGACGCAGCGAGAGCGCCTCACCGAGCAGGGCGAAGGCGCTGGTGATGATCAACAGGTAGAGGGCTGGCCAGCCGAACTGGTAGACGGCAAAGGCGGTGGCCGGCAGCAGCGCCAGCAGCACCTCGAACATAATCCGCCGCACCGAGCTGGGGGCATGGGTATGGGGGGAGGCGATGGGCATCATTGGGTTTTCTCCCCGGTCTCAGTTTCAGCTTCGGCCTTGGCGGCGGCCTCCGCGGCGGCCTTTTTCTTGGCGTCGCGTTCGGCCTTGCGTTTGGCCGCCTTGGCCTTTTTCTCGGCGGCCAGGCGCTCCATGCGGGCCTGGCGGGCCTGGGCCAGGGCTCGGGTCTCCTCGCTCTTGGCCTTGTCCAGGCGGCGACGGGTTAACTCACCCTTGGCGTAGTTGAAGTAGTGGGTCAGCGGGATATCAGCCGGGCAGGTGTAGCTGCAACTGCCACAGCTGATGCAGTCGGCAAGACCAAAGTCATTGGCCGCCTCGACATCACCGTTGCGCACGCGGGCGGCCATCTCCAGCGGCAGCAGGCCCAGCGGACAGGCCTCGACGCAACGCGAGCAGCGGATGCAGGGTTGCTCGCCCGTGTCCTGACCCACCTCGGCGGCATTCAGTGCCAGCAGGCCGTTGCTGCCCTTGACGATGGGAATCTCCAGGTGGGGCAGGGCGTGGCCCATCATCGGCCCTCCCAGCAG
>JBFFRO010000343.1:0-2124 GCA_041572995.1 Thiohalomonadaceae bacterium | reverse complement strand
GCGGTCGAGCGCCTGCGCGCCGCCGACAGGCTCTCTTCCCTGCGCCTGCTGCACGTGCACATGGGTTCGCAGATCGCCAATATCCGTGACATCCAGAGTGGTGCCCGTGAGATGGCCCGCCACTATGTGGAACTGAGCCGTCTGGGCGCGCCGCTGGAGGTGGTGGATGTCGGTGGTGGCCTGGGCGTCGATTACGAGGGCACCCGTAGCCGCAGTGACTGCTCCATGAACTACTCGCTCAGGGAGTATGCCCACCACATCGTTCACACCCTGGCCGAGGCCTGCCGCGCCGAGGGGCTGGCCGAGCCGCGCCTGTTCAGCGAGTCGGGCCGCGCGCTGACCGCCCACCACGCGGTGCTGGTCACCGACGTCATCGATATCGAGCACGCCCCGAACGAGCCGCCGCCGGCACCGCTGGAGGACGCCCCCGCCATCCTTCACGACCTGTGGCGGGGCTACCAGGGGCTGGGCGAGGGTGGACGCTCGGTGCTGGAGGTGTACCACGAGGCGGTGCACGCCCTAGGTGAGGCGCAGGCGATGTACACCCACGGGGTGCTGTCGCTGGAGCAGCGCGCCGCCGCCGAGGCCCTTTACTTCGCCACCTGCCAGCGGGTGCAGGGGCAGCTGCAGCCGGCGGTGCGTGCCCACCGCGAGCTGCTGGACGAGCTGAGCGAGAAGCTGGCCGACAAGGTGTTCTGCAACATGTCGCTGTTCCAGTCGCTGCCGGACGTGTGGGGCATCGGCCAGGTCTTCCCGGTGATGCCGCTGCAGGGACACCAGCGTGAGCCCGAGCGCCATGCGGTGCTGCAGGACCTGACCTGCGATTCGGACGGACGCATCGATCGCTACGTCAACCGCGAGGGGGTGGAGTCCACCCTGCCGCTGCACGACCTGCGCGGCGAGAACGATTACCTGCTCGGCTTCTTCCTGGTGGGGGCCTACCAGGAGATCCTCGGCGATATGCACAACCTCTTCGGCGATACCGACTCGGTGGATGTGGAGCTGGAGGCCGGCGAGGCGTTACAGCTGGAGAATCCACGCCGCGGCAACAGCGTCGACGAGCTGCTGCGCTATGTCCACTATGACCCGCACGCACTGATGCAGCTCTACCGCGACAAGGTGGCCGCCGCCGTGCGTGATCAGGGCCTGCCTGACGACCTGGCCGAGACCTTTATCGAGACCCTGGGCGCCGGGCTTGAGGGTTACACCTACCTGGAGCCATGAAAAAAAGGCCTGTGCCTACAGATCGCGGCTGTGTGTGCCGATAACAGTGCGGGGATAAGGGAAAAAGCTCCTGGGGATTGATGAATGAGTAAAAAATTCAACGCATTTTGGGCGCGCGACGCCATCGCCTACGTGGATGCCTACCGGCGCCTGCTACATATGGGCGCGACCCAGATCGAGGGTGAGAAGCGGCGCCTCGAGGAGAAGCTCTGGAACCGCACCGAGAGTGATGCGGACAGCCGTATGCTGGCCGAGTTGCGGGCCACCGAGCACGCCCTGGGGCAGGTGGTAAGCGAGGAGGAGCCGGGGCTGGTGATCCTCAACGAGGGCTCCGCCGAGGAGGCCCAGAAGCAGCTGGACAAGCAGGAGGCGGAGCGCAACGCCACCATCCAGCAGATGCAGGGCAAGATCAACGAGGCCCAGCTTCAGGTCAAGAAGCTCAATGCCGCGCTGGAGGGGCGACAGGCGGAGATGGTCGAGCTGAACCAGCGTAACGTCATCCTGCAGCGCAAACTGAACGAGCAGAGGGCCTCATCGATGGTGATCAGTGGCGTCTCCCTGCTGGTGGTGGCGGTGCTGATAACGATCATCGTCCTGCGCGGATAGGCCTGGAGGGGCAGCATGGACACCATCCGCATCGAACATCATCCCTCTGCGGAACATCTGGCAGAACTGGGGGTCACAGAGTGGCCCATATGGGAGAAGGAGGTCTCCGCGTTCCCCTGGCAGTACGCCGGCGAGGAGACCTGCTACTTCCTCGAAGGGCGGGTTATCGTCACCCCCGAGGGTGGCGAACCGCTTGAAATGGGCCGCGGCGATCTGGTCACCTTTGCCGACGGTCTCGCCTGCCACTGGCAGGTGCTGGAGCCGGTACGCAAGCACTACCATATCGCCTGATTT
>JBFFRO010000342.1:0-2125 GCA_041572995.1 Thiohalomonadaceae bacterium | reverse complement strand
GAAGACGCCGACCAGCTCCATGATCAGGTTGTCGGAAAGTCCGGCCTCGTGACCGGCCAGGTAGAGCGAGGAGCTGATCTCGGCGCTGGCGAAGTTGCGACGCACCTCCAGCGGGGTTTCCTCGATGCTGGCGCGGAAGTTCTCCTGACCCAGTTCCACCAGCAGGTTGCGGTGCGGTGCCAGACTGACGCTGAGTGCCTGCAGGCTCTTCTCTTCGACCGCCAGCTTGAGGTGCTGACCGGGGCGCAACTCGGAGAGCAGCTCGATCGGCCCCTCTCCCTTCATCAGCTTGTAGACCTGGTCTGCGCCGACGCCGTGGCGGGCGAGGATGCCCGAGAGGGTATCGCCGCTACGCACGGTTTCATCAATCCACTCATGCCCGGATTTGGGCTCAGCAGCACTAGTGAGAGGGGTGGCGGGATCGAAGGCGCTCTCCCTGGTCGCCAGCGGCGGCAGGGCCAGTGACTCTTGCAGGGGCAGGGCGAGGGTCTCGTCGCGCTTGGCCTCGGCGGCGTCGTTGAGCCCGAAGAGGCTGAAGGCGCCCAGGCTCAGCGACACCGCCGCCAGCCAGTGCAGGTGGCGGCGGTGCAGGCGGCGACGCCTCTCAGGGGCCTCGCTCTTGAAATCTCGGTTTAAGTAGTTGCTGTAATTCACGGATCTATAGGGGTATTTTTCATCCACCATACCCCTAGAGAGGGCCTCGGTCAATCATATATAGGGTATAGGGGCGCCACGGGGGGGAGCTGTGGTAACCTAGCGCCCCGTTTTCTTAAGGTCTGTTTCAAGGAGTTTGCCCCATGTCGTCGTTGGCCGAGTCGCTGGAACTCATCAAACGAGGCGCCGAAGAGCTGCTGGTCGAGGAGGAGCTGGTCGCCCGCCTGAAAGAGGGGCGGCCACTGCGCATTAAGGCTGGCTTCGACCCGACCGCTCCCGATCTGCACCTGGGACATACGGTGCTGATCAACAAGCTGCGCCAGTTTCAGGAGCTGGGTCATGAGGTGATGTTCCTCATCGGCGACTACACGGCGATGATCGGTGACCCCACCGGCAAGAGTGCCACCCGTCCGCCACTGACCCGCGACGAAGTGATCGCAAACGCGCAGACCTACGAGCACCAGATCTTCAAAATCCTCGACCGCGAGAAGACCACCGTGCTGTTCAACTCGAGCTGGATGAATGCCATGAGTTCGGCTGAGCTCATCCAACTGGCGGCCAGGCACACCGTCGCACGCATGCTCGAGCGCGATGACTTCTCCAAGCGCTACAAGGGCGGCCAGTCCATCGCCATCCATGAGTTCCTCTACCCGTTGATCCAGGGTTATGACTCGGTGGCGATGAAGGCGGATGTGGAACTGGGCGGCACCGACCAGAAGTTCAACCTGCTGGTGGGCCGCCAGTTGCAGGAGTCCTACGGCCAGAAACCGCAGAATATCCTCACCATGCCCATCCTCGAAGGCCTGGACGGGGTGCAGAAGATGTCCAAGTCGCTGAACAATTACATCGGCATCAACGATGCCCCCGATGAGCAGTTCGGCAAGCTGATGTCCATCTCCGACGATCTGATGTGGCGCTACTTCGAGCTGCTCTCCTTCCGTTCCATGAGCGAGATTGAGGGCTTCAAGGCCGAGATCGAGGGGGGGCGCAACCCGCGAGACATCAAGTTCCTGCTCGGTGAGGAGTTGGTCGACCGTTTCCACGGTGATGGTGCCGGTGCCAAGGCGCGCGATAACTTTATCGCCCGCTTCCAGAAAGGCGCGATGCCGGATGAGATGCCAGAGTTCACTCTGGCCCCCATGCCACTGGCCAATCTGCTCAAGGAGGCGGGGCTGGTCAGCTCGACCTCCGAGGCCATGCGCATGTTCAAGCAGGGGGCGGTCAAGGTGGATGGCGAGCGTGTGGACGACCCGAAACATGCGGCCGCTCCGGGCACTGCGGTCTTCCAGGTGGGCAAACGCCGTTTTGCACGAATCACCGTCAGCGGCTAAAGCGCTGATCCAAAGGCATATTATTAATTTTATTTATGCCGGATAAATTTTTTTTGGAATTTCTGTTGACGCAGCATTTCAGGGCCCTATAATGCGCACCTCTTCACGGCAACACAGCCCCACGGGCTAGCCGGAAAGAG
>JBFFRO010000341.1:0-2125 GCA_041572995.1 Thiohalomonadaceae bacterium | reverse complement strand
TGCCGCCGCAGCTACAGCCGGCCGGCAGCGGCGGCGGCCTGGGCCGGGCCATGGCCTGGGGAGTGGCCAGCCTGCTCTGCATCGCCCTGCTCAGCGCCCAGTACGGCTACTGGCACCGTGACCTGCTGGCCGCCGATCAGCGTGTACGCCCTGCCCTGGAGTTGATGTGCGGGCTCATCGGCTGCGAGTTGCCGCTGCGCCGCGCCCCCAGCCAGGTGAGCATGGCCGACCACACGGTACAGTCCCACCACCGCTACCAGGGGGCGCTGATGATCACCGCCACCCTCATCAACCAGGCCCCCTTCGACCAGCCCTATCCGCGGGTGGAGGTGGTGATGCGCGACCTCAACAGCCAGGTGGTGGCACGCCGCAGCTTCACCCCCGAGCAGTACCTGGCCGGGGCCGCCGAACCGGTGTTCCGTGCCGGCGGTGAGGCGACCCTGATGCTCGAGGTGGTCGACCCGGGCAGCCGTGCCGTGGGCTTCGAGTTCAACTTCCACTAAAACCGGCAAAATTTCTTGCTCTGGATGCTTCCCGCGCCGCGTCGCTGACGGTATGATCAGCGGTTCCCGTTTTTACACCTAACAGTTTGCCCGCGATGCGAATCGGCCCCTACACACTGCCGAATAATCTGGTTTTGGCCCCCATGGCCGGGATCACCGATCGCCCCTTCCGTCAGCTCTGTCGGAAGATGGGCGCGGGCATGGCTGTCTCCGAGATGGTCTCCTCCAACTCCCTGCTGTGGGGCAGCGAGAAGACCAAGCGCCGCGCCGACCACAGCGGCGAGCCCGATCCGCGCTCGGTGCAGATCATGGGCGCCGACCCGAAGATGATGGCCGAGGCGGCCCGCTACAACGCCGACAACGGCGCGCAGATCATCGACATCAACATGGGCTGTCCGGCGAAAAAGGTGTGCAACGTCGCCGCCGGCTCCGCGCTGATGCGCGACGAGAAGCTGGTGGGCGCCATCCTTGATGCGGTGGTGGCCGCTGTGAATGTGCCGGTGACCCTGAAGATCCGCACCGGCTGGGACCGCGACAACCGCAACGCGCTGAACGTCGCCCACATCGCCCAGGAGGCCGGTATCCAGTCACTAGCGATCCACGGCCGTACCCGTGCCGACGCCTACCGCGGCGAGGCGGAGTACGAGACCATCGCCGAAGTGAAGAGCCGCATCGCCATCCCGGTGATCGCCAACGGCGACATCACCACCCCGGAGAAGGCCAAACTGGTTCTGGAGCAGACTGGCGTCGACGCACTGATGATCGGCCGCGCCGCCCAGGGGCGCCCGTGGATCTTCCGCGAGATTAATCACTACCTGGCCACCGGCGAGAAGCTCCCCGAGCCCTCGCTGGAAGAGGTGCGCGACATCCTCACCGGCCACCTGCACAACCTCTACGACTTCTACGGCGAGTACACCGGCGTGCGCATGGCGCGCAAGCACATCTCCTGGTACTCCAAGGGTCAGCACTCCGGCGGCGCCTTCCGCGATGCGGTCAACCGCGTCGACAGCGCCGAGGAGCAGCTGCGCATGGTCGAAGAGTTCTTTCAACGCCTGCTCGATGCCAGGGAGGCCGCATGAGCAACAAACCCATTCCCCTGAATGGCAGCGTACGTGGTGCGCTGGAGCAGTACTTCGCCGACCTCGGTGACCACCAGCCCGACAACCTCTACCAGCTGCTGATCAACGAGGTGGAACGCCCACTGTTTGAGTCGGTGATGAAGCACACCGGCGGCAACCAGAGCAGGGCCTCGCAGCTGCTCGGCATCAACCGCGGCACCCTGCGCAAGAAACTCAAGCAGTACGGCCTCGATCACTAATTCATTCCGGCCCGACCGGCCACCATCGCTAAGGAAACCCGCATGAGCATCAAACGCGCCCTGATCAGCGTCTCCGACAAGACCGGCATCGTCGACTTCGCCCGGGAGCTCGACACCCTGGGTGTGGAGATCCTCTCCACCGGCGGCACCGCCAAGCTGCTGGCCGAGAAGGGCATCAAGGTGATCGAGGTTTCCGATTACACCGGCTTCCCGGAGATGATGGATGGCCGCGTAAAAACCCTGCACCCGAAGATCCACGGTGGCATTCTCGGCCGTCGCGGTACCGATGATGCGGTGATGGACG
>JBFFRO010000340.1:0-2127 GCA_041572995.1 Thiohalomonadaceae bacterium | reverse complement strand
GAGGGTCGTGAGACCGGCAGTGGCGAGGTGGTGGTGCCGCTGCACAGCATCGGCAAGAAGAAGGACAAGGAGTAGGCGCTACTCGGCCTCGAGTTGCTGCATGCGCTGCTCATGGCCCTGCTGCAGGGTGGCTTCCACTCCCTGCGTGAAGGACGCAGGCATCATAACAGGCCCCGCCATGAATGAGATCCGCTTCTCGCTAAGCCTCTCCCCCGAGCGCTATCTCGCCTATTATCAGGGGGCGGCGCAGCAGGTTTCGGTGTGCGCCTATGATGGCCGCCGTTTGCAGTTTCCCGCCTCGGTACTGCGCCCCTTCGTCACTCACGAGGGCGTCCATGGTGAGTTCGCCATCCGGTTCGATGGCAACAACAAGTTCCAGGGAATACGCCGGGTTTGAACCTCTGCTCGGGACCGGGCTACACTCATCACATCGTCGGATAACATCAACTACAAACACGGAGGTTTGCGTGGTTCGATTTTTCCTTACTCCGGTTCTTACTCGTGCAGCCCTGGGGCAGCGTCGCCCGCTCGATGGACAACATCTGCAGATCCAGGCGCAAAGGGCTAGGCTGTAGGTATGTTTGCCTCACGCTACCTGCTGCTGGTTACCTCCCTGTTGCTGCTGTTGCTGTCCGCGGCAGAGGCGTGGAATGCCTATAGTTTCAGCAGTCGTATGAACCGTGCCAATGGGGTGGTGGTGGATCTACACCGCGACACCCTGGAGGATGACTTCCACTTTCACCCAGTGATCAGCTACCACGACCGCAACGGCAAGGAGTACCGTCATGTGCCCGGAGTCGGCGGCGCTGCCGATGACTACGCCATCGGCCAGCAGGTGAGCATCTGGTTCGAACCGGGCGAGCCGCTGGAGGCACGCCTGGTCAGTTTCTACGAACTCTGGGGGGTGGCCCTGCTTACCGGTCTGCTGGGGATTGCGGGGATCACCGGCTTTCTGATCCGGCGTCCGGTCGCAGCGGCCGCCGAGGGCATACATCTGCATACCGATGGTCGGCCGGTGCAGGCACGCATTGAGGGGGTGCTGCACAACACCGAGATGGAGGTGAATGGCTTCTCGCCTTTTCGCCTCAAGGCCCGCTGGTGTGACCCCGGTGAGGGGGTTGAGCTGACCTTCTATAGTCAGGATCTGTGGTTCGACCCGAGCGAGGCACTGGGGGGACGCAAGGAGGTCACCGTCTATTTCGACCCCAAGGAGCCGGAACGCTACTTCATGGATGTCTCCTTCCTGCTGCTGGACAAGCAGTAACCCTTCCCAGGAATTCTTGGCCCGCTATGCGGGCTGCTATGCTGTGGGCTTGCTATGGCGGATAAAGGAGTGAGGATGAACCACGATATCGACGCCCTGCTTGAGCTGATGCGTCAGCTGCGCGCGCCAGACGGCGGCTGCCCCTGGGATTGCGAGCAGACCTTCGAGTCCATCGCCCCGTATACCATCGAGGAGGCCTACGAGGTGGCCGATGCCATCGACCGCGAGGCCATGGATGAGTTGCGTGACGAGCTTGGCGACCTGCTTTTCCAGGTGGTCTTTCATGCGCAGATGGCTGAGGAGCAGGGGCACTTCGCCTTTCCCGACGTGGTGCATGCGGTGGTTGAGAAGATGACCCGTCGCCATCCGCATGTCTTCGCCGACGAGCAGGTGGGCGGTGCCGAGGAGCAGAGCCGCCGCTGGGAGGCGCTCAAGGCACAGGAGCGCAAACAGAAGACCGAGACGGACTTTGCCAGCATCTTCGATGATATCGCCCGCACCCTGCCGGCAATGCAGCGAGCTGAAAAACTACAGCGACGCGCTGCCCGTGTCGGTTTTGACTGGCCCGATATCAGCGGCCCCATTAACGCGGTGATCGAGGAGCTGGACGAGCTGCACGCCGAACTCGATCAGGTGGTCGCCTGTCACGATGGCGAGGGCAAGGTGCTCATGCCTGGTGCCGACATGGATACGGTCGAAGATGAACTGGGTGATTTGATGTTTGCCTTCGTCAACCTGGCCCGTCACGCCGGGGTCGATCCCGAGCACGCCCTTCGCCGCGCCAATAAAAAATTCGAGCAGCGCTTTCGTACCATTGAGGGCGATCTTGCCGAGCAGGGTGAAACGCTAGAGGGCAAGGGGCT
>JBFFRO010000339.1:0-2128 GCA_041572995.1 Thiohalomonadaceae bacterium | reverse complement strand
GGTGGAGGGTGTGGTGTTCGAGCTGAACATCGTTCCGCATACCCTGGATGAAACGATCATCGGCGAGTACCGCCCCGGCCGTCGGGTCAACCTGGAGGTGGACCTGATCGCCCGCTACCTGGAGCGCCTGCTGCAGGGCGAGGTCGCTGCCGAAGCACCGGCCGGCGGTGGCATCAGCGAGGCCTTCCTCGCCGAACACGGATTTATGAGGGGACGCTAAGTCCCGGAGAGTATCAATGTCACTGAATACCACCGAAGAGCTGCTCGAGGACCTGCGCCAGGGCAAGATGGTGATTCTCATGGATGACGAAGACCGTGAGAACGAGGGTGACCTGCTCATCCCCGCCTCCATGGTGCGCCCCGAGGACATCAACTTCATGGCCAAGTACGGCCGTGGACTGATCTGTCTGACCCTGACCCGCGAGCGCTGCAAGCAGCTGCGCCTGCCGCTGATGGTCTCCGACACCAACGACAAGCACGGCACCAACTTCACCGTCTCCATCGAGGCGGCCGAGGGGGTGACCACCGGCATCTCCGCCTACGACCGCGCGATGACCGTGCGTGCCGCGGTGGCTCCCAATGCGGGCCCCGACGACATCGTCCAGCCCGGCCACATCTTCCCGCTGATGGCCCAGGCCGGTGGCGTGCTCACCCGCGCCGGCCACACCGAGGCCGGCTGCGACCTGTCGCGCCTGGCCGGCTTCGAGCCGGCGGCGGTCATCGTTGAGATCCTCAACGAGGACGGCACCATGGCCCGCCGCCCCGACCTGGAGGTGTTCGCCAAGGAGCACGACCTGAAGTTGGGTACCATCGCCGACCTCATTAACTACCGCCTGCAGAACGAGCCCACCGTCGAGCGGGTGGCCGAGTGCAAGATGCCCACCGCGCACGGTGAGTTCACCTTGGTGGCCTACCGCGACCAGCTCGATCAGGCGATGCACCTGGCCCTGGTCAAGGGCGAGGTGGGCGGTGACAAGCCTACCCTGGTGCGGGTGCACCTGCAGCATGACCTCTGCGACCTCTTTGGTAACCGCCGCGGCGGCGGCTGGCCGCTGGGCGATGCCCTCGAGCGTATTAACACCGAAGGTGCCGGTGTCGCCGTGATCCTGCGCCAGCAGGAGAGCAGCGATAGCCTGTTGCGGCAGGTGCTGGAGTACCAGCTGGAGGATCAGGGGGGCACCGTCTCCCAGGCCGATAAGCCCAAGGGCGGCGATGACCTGCGCACCTACGGCATCGGCGCGCAGATCCTCCTCGATCTGGGCATTAAACACATGCGGGTGATGAGCGCTCCGCGTAAAATGCACGCTCTTTCCGGTTTCGGCCTTGATGTGGTCGAATACATCAGCGAATAACGGAATTCACAAGAAGGAAATCAGCATGGCCGAATACAACAGCTTCGAAGGCAACTTCTCCGTCAACGGCGCGCGCATCGGCATCGTCGTCGGTCGCTTCAACAGCTTCGTGGTCGAGAGCCTGGTCGAGGGCGCGGTGGACACCATCGTTCGTCACGGCGGCGATGCCGGCAACATCGATGTGGCCCGTGTTCCCGGCGCCTACGAGATCCCGCTGGTCACCCAACGTATGGCCAAGAGCGGCAAATACGACGCCATCATTGCCCTCGGCGCGGTGATTCGCGGAGGCACCCCGCACTTCGACTACGTGGCCGGCGAGTGCAGCAAGGGCCTGGCGCAGGTGATGCTGCAGTACGACACCATCGTCAGCAACGGCGTGCTGACCACCGACACCATTGAGCAGGCCATCGAGCGCTCCGGCACCAAGGCCGGCAACAAGGGCGCCGAGGCGGCCATGGCGGCCATTGAGATGATCAATCTGCTGCCCACCCTGGAGGGCTGATGAGCCGCGCACGCAGCAAGGCCCGCGAGCGGGCCGTTCAGGCACTCTATCAGTGGCAGGTCACCGGCCAGTCGCTGTCCGATATCGAGCAGCAGTTCACCGAGGACCAGGATATGTCCAAGGTGAAGATGGATTACTTCCATGAGCTGCTGCACGAGGTGCCCAAGCAGCTCAAGGCCATCGACGAGGCCCTGGGTGAGCGCGTGGACCGCCCGCTGGAGCAGGTGGACCCGGTGGAGCGGGCCATCCTGCGCATAGGTACCTACGAACTGAT
>JBFFRO010000338.1:0-2128 GCA_041572995.1 Thiohalomonadaceae bacterium | reverse complement strand
GCTGCCGGTGGCATGCTGCCCATCTGCTTCGGTGAGGCGACCAAGCTCTCCGCCTTCCTGCTGGATGCGGACAAGGTCTATACCGGCACGGTGAAGCTGGGTGTGCGTACCACCAGCGCCGACGCCGAGGGTGAGGTGATCGAGACCCGCCCGGTCGAGAACATTACCGAGGCGCGCGTGCGCGAGGTGCTGGAGCGCTTTGTCGGCCCCCAGCAGCAGGTGCCGCCGATGCACTCGGCGATCAAACAGAACGGCCAGCCGCTCTACAAGCTGGCCCATCAGGGCATCGAGGTGGAGCGCAAGCCGCGTGACATCGAGATCTTCTCCATCGAGCTGTTGCGGCTCGAGGGGGATGAGTTCGATATCCGCGTGCACTGCTCCAAGGGGACCTACATCCGTACCCTGGCCGAGGATATCGGCGAGGCGCTCGGCTGCGGTGCCCACCTTTGTGCGCTCTATCGCGATGCGGTCGGACCGTTCCGCGATAAGGAACAACTGGTTACGCTGGAAACGCTCACCGCCCTGGCGGAAGAGGGGCGTTTCGCGGCAATGGGATCCATGCTCCTCTCTATGGGAGAGGCGCTGGACGACTGGCCTGCGGTGCAGTTGACGGAGAACTCCGCCTACTACGTCCGCCAGGGCCAGCCGGTACAGGTGCCCAAGGCACCAACGCACGGTCTGGTGCGGCTGCTTGACCCCGAGGGGGAGTTCATCGGCGTCGGTCATATTCTTGACGACGGCCGGGTTGCCCCCAAGCGGTTGCTGCGCCAGGACTGAATGGGACGCGCCAAGGTGGCGCGTTAACTTGTTAAGGGTCAGAACCCGCGTTTAAAATGTGTGAAATTAGGCGTGACTGACCCGCCTTAGCTAGGAGTAAACCCTACAATGTCCCTGACTACTGAAAAGAAGGCCGAGATCGTTAAAGAGTTCGGCGGCAGCGATGCCAACACCGGTTCCCCCGAGGTTCAGGTGGCCCTGCTCTCCGCACGTATCGAGGACCTCTCCGGTCACTTCAAGGAGCACATCCACGACCACCACTCCCGCCGTGGTCTGCTGCGCATGGTTAGCCAGCGCCGTAAGCTCCTCGATTACCTGAAGAAGAAGGACGTCGAGCGCTACCGTAGCCTCATCGCCCGCCTCGGCCTGCGTAAGTAAGGCTTATAACCACAAGGAGTAGCCGTGAAGCCTGTCAAAAAAGAGTTTCAGTACGGCGCTCACACCATCAAGCTGGAGACCGGGGCCATCGCCCGCCAGGCCTCCGGTGCGGTGATGTGCAGCATGGGGGATACCGTGGTGATGGTGACCGCGGTGGTGCGCAAGGAGGGGTCGGAAGGACGCGACTTCTTCCCGCTTACGGTCGACTACCAGGAGAAGACCTACGCCGCGGGTAAGATTCCCGGCGGCTTCTTCCGTCGAGAGGGGCGTCCCAGCGAGAACGAAACGCTGACCGCCCGTCTTATCGACCGCCCCATTCGTCCGCTCTTTCCCGACGGCTACACCAATGAGGTGCAGGTGATCGCCACCGTCATGTCCCTTGATCCCGAGATCAACCCGGACATGGTGGCGATGATCGGTGCCTCCGCCGCGCTGGCGGTCTCCGGTGCGCCCTTCAATGGGCCCATCGGTGCCGCCCGTGTCGGTTACATCGACGGCGAGTATGTGCTCAACCCCGATCGCTCCCAGCTGGAGAACTCCAAGCTGGACCTGGTGGTCGCCGGTACCGAGTCCGCCGTGCTGATGGTCGAATCCGAGGCTGACTGCCTCAGCGAGGAGGTGATGCTGGGCTCCGTGGTCTTTGGTCACGAGCAGCAACAGGTCGTCATCTCCGCGATTAAGGCATTCGCCGCCGAAGCCGGCGCCGAAGCCAGTGACTGGCAGGCCCCCGAAAGCGATGAGAGCATCGCCGCCGCGGTCGCCAGCGAAGGGGAGGCCGCCTTTACCGAGGCCTACCAGATTACCGAAAAGATGGCCCGCTACGAGCGCCTGGGCGAGATCCGCTCCTCCATCATCGATAAGCTCTGCGAGGGCGATGAGGGGATGGACGAGGGCACGGTGCGCGAGGCCATCGAGAAGCTCGAAAAGGCCATCGTCCGTGGCCGCATCATCCAGGGCCAGCCGCGCATCGATG
>JBFFRO010000337.1:0-2129 GCA_041572995.1 Thiohalomonadaceae bacterium | reverse complement strand
TGCTTGATGGACTCCCTGAAGGCCTGGTCGACCCGTTGCCGGTCATCGGGGTGAATGAGTCCGACGAAGGTCTCGTAGGAGGCACCGAAGCTCTTTTTGTCCAGCTCGAAGATATCGAAGATGCCGTCGGACCACTCCAGGCGGTCGTGATTCAGGTCCAGCTCCCAGCTGCCGATGCCAGTGACCGCTTCGGCCTGCCTGAGCAGCTCCTCACTACGTTTGAGTGCGACCTGGGCGGCCTTGTCATGACTGATATCACGGGCGCGGAAGAGGTAGCCGTTGGCCATGCCGTTCCCGTTGTGTAAGGGCATGAGGGCAATATCGAAGCAGTAGTCATGCCCGTCGATATGCAGGTTGTACTCGCCGCCCTCGAAGGGGAGCCCGGGGTAGAGGTGCTCGCAGAGCAGGTTTTGCGGGTCGATGGCGCTCAGGCACTCTCGTAGCAGGCAGCCGCGGAGTACCTCGGGGGCCACCCCCAGAACCTGTTCGGTGGTGGGATTCCAGTAGCAGATGTGGAGCTGTTCGTCGGTGGCGATCAGCAGGGTGTCATCAACGGTGGTGAAAATGGTATCCAGTAGCGCCTTTTCGTTGAGTCGTTCGCTGTTTTCATCCAGCTGCTCTTTCTGCTCATTGATGACCTTGCGCAGGGCCTGCACGTAATCGTTCTCCAGTCCCTGAATCACCTCGTGCTGGCTGAGCATGCCGCGTACGCGGGAGTTGTTGTCCACCACTACTAGTCGGCGGATGTGCGAGTCCCGCATCAGTTCCACCGCAGTCGTCAGCGGGGTGTCCACGAGCACACTGACTACCGGCGAGACCATCACCTCGCCAAGAGGGAGCTGCCACGGTTCGGCATGCTCGCGACGCAGGCGCACGATATCGCGCTCGGTGACGACCCCCAGAGGCTGTTTGTTTTCGCCGACCACTACCACTGCACCCTGCTGTGCGACGAGCATGCGTTCGGCGGCCTCGCCGACACTGTCCTGTGCACACATCGTTAGGCAGTGAGGAGACATCACGCTGCCCACCTCCTTGAGTTTGAGCATGTACTCCATGCTCAGGTTCTGGCTCAGGTCGGACTCGGTGACTATCCCGGCGGTGGAGCCGTCGGCATGGCAGATCAGCAGATGACGGATGTGCTCGACCGTCATCAGGTGGAAAGCGTCCAAATCGCTGATCGTTGTACCGGCAGTGATCACCGGAGAGTGCATGAGATCGGCGCAGCTCAGTGAGGCGGTCTCTCTGTGGTGCGAAACGGTGCGCACCAGGTCGTGCTCGGTGAGAATACCCTGGGTTACGCCGCCTTCACTGATGACGATGGCACTGATCCGTTTTTCCTGCATCAGCGTCATCGCCTCATCGAGTGCCGCCTGCGGTGGAAGCTCGATAACGGCGGGGTTCATGATGGCGGTGATTGGGCGGCTCTGCATATCCTATTGGCCGTTGCGGGGCTTTGAGCAGTCTAGCACCATGATGGTGCGGACGGTATCAGCAGAGTGGGGTGTGGCTGCTCAGCCACCCCTCAACCTCATTCAGGCAACAGCGTCCGCGGGGGTTGGCCCGGTCGCAGAAACAGCCCTTGCGCATCTTCTCCTGGATGGTGTCGATGATGCTTTCAGGCTGGCCCCGGCGGATGGCCTCCATGCCATCCGCCTTGCTGATCTTGAAGCAGTAGCAGAGAGGGGTTTCGTCGGCGTCGTCCTTGCAGCTGACCCGGTGGATGAGCTGCTCGGCTGTGAAGCTTTGCTCGTGGTCCACGCGAAAGTAGACCACCGGGCAGTTGGCGCTGGCGCAGAAACGGTAGTCACCGGCACTGTCCACCTGCTGCCGAAATTGCGACTTCAGGGTGTGAGCCGGGGTGATGGCAGCAACCGCCTCACCCGGCTGGCCGCAACGTGGGCAGTGGGCCTCAGCCCCGCTGCCGTCGCTGGCACAGCAGCACCCACCCATTGTTCAGCAGTTGCCGCCGCAGTCGCAGCCAGCGGGCTTGACCGCCTCGATGGTGGCGGAGACCACGTAGTCGGTGACGTTGTGTCCCGGTGCCCAGTCCTTGATGAACTCCTTGGACTCGTCCTTGGGCTCGATGCGGATCTGCTCGAAGCCAGCCTCGGCCATCATCGCCTCCAGCT
>JBFFRO010000336.1:0-2135 GCA_041572995.1 Thiohalomonadaceae bacterium | reverse complement strand
TGGCGGTGGCCGCCAACGTCTTTCGTCACGCCCTGGAGCTGGAGAAGGGGGTGGCCTTTGTCTATGCGCTGGGCTACTTCTTTATCGCCATTCTGGTCATGGGTATGGTGCCCAGCGCCGAGGCGGCGCAGAGCATGGGAGCTCTTTGATGCACGTCCATATCCTCGGTGTCTGCGGCACCTTCATGGGCGGTATCGCCCTGTTGGCCCGTGCCCTCGGTCATGAGGTGAGCGGCCAGGATGCCGGTGTCTACCCGCCCATGAGCACCCAGCTCGAGGAGCAGGGGATCGCCCTCACCGAGGGCTATGACCCCTCGGGCATTCCCGAGCAGGCCGACGTGGTGGTGATCGGCAACGCCCTCTCGCGCGGCAACGAGGCGGTGGAGTTCGTGCTTGAGCGCGGCATGGCCTACACCTCCGGCGCCCAGTGGCTCTCTGAGCACGTGCTGCAGGGTCGCTGGGTGCTGGCGGTGGCCGGCACCCACGGCAAGACCACCACCTCCTCCATGCTCGCCTGGGTGCTGGAGCAGGCGGACATGGCCCCCGGCTTTCTCATCGGCGGCGTGCCTGGCGGCTTCGGCCTCTCCGCGCGCCTTGGCGATACCCCCTTCTTCGTGGTCGAGGCGGACGAGTACGACACCGCCTTTTTCGACAAGCGCTCCAAGTTCGTCCACTACCGTCCGCGTACCCTGGTGCTCAATAACCTGGAGTTCGACCACGCCGATATCTTCGATGACCTCGATGCGATTAAGCGCCAGTTCCACCACCTGGTGCGCACCGTCCCCGGCAACGGTCTCATCATCAACAACGCCGCCGAGAGCGAGCTGGATGCGGTGTTGGCGCAGGGGTGCTGGACGCCGTGTGAATCCTTCGGTGAAAACGGCCGCTGGAGCGCCGAGCTGATCGAGGCCGACGGCAGCCACTTCCGGGTGCTGCTGGATAACGTGGCGCTCGGCACGGTGAACTGGTCCATGCTCGGCCGCCATAACGTCGATAACGCCCTGGCGGTGATCGCCGCCGCCCGCCACGCCGGGGTGCCAGTGGAGCACGCGATTAACGGGTTGAACAGCTTCCCCGGGGTGAAGCGGCGCATGGAGCTGCGTGGCGAGGTGAACGGTGTACGCGTCTATGACGACTTTGCCCACCACCCCACCGCCATTGCCACCACCCTCGATGGTCTGCGAAACAAGGTCGGTGAGGCACGCATCCTCGCGGTGCTCGAACCGCGCTCCAACACCATGAAGATGGGGGTGCACAAGTCCACCCTGCTGCCCTCGCTCAAGGGTGCCGACAAGGCCTTTATCTTCATGCCTGATACCCTGGAGTGGGTGCTGGAAAATAGCGGGGGAAATATCGCTATCCACCACGATTTCGATGAACTGCTACAGGCGGTGATCGCCGAGGCCCGCGCCGGTGATCACATCCTGGTGATGAGCAACGGTGGCTTTAACGGTATCCACAACAAGCTGCTGGAGGGGCTGGGTTAGGGCGGTTTCGCCCACCCGCCCCAGCGTCTATCCTTTCCCCATGTCCGCCGAGAGCCTATCGCATGCGCAATAACGCCATCTCCCTCGCCATCACCGGTGCCTCGGGCGCGCCCTACGCGCTGCGCCTGCTGGAGGCTTTGCTGCGCGCGGGGAAGTCGGTCTACCTGATGGTCTCGCCGGCGGCGCGGGTGGTGATCAAGCAGGAGTGCGATATCGAACTGCCGGCATCGGCGGACGAGGTGGCGGCCTTTTTCTCCGAGCGCTTCGCCACCGATGCGAGCCTGCTGCGCTGCTTCGCCGAGCAGGATTGGTTCTCGCCGGTGGCCAGCGGTTCCAACGCGCCGCGGGCGATGGTGGTCTGCCCCTGCTCGGGCGGCTCGCTCTCGGCCATCGCCACCGGTGCCAGCAACAACCTCATCGAGCGGGCCGCGGATGTAATGATCAAGGAGCGCCGGCCGCTGATCCTGGTGCCACGCGAGATGCCGCTCTCGCCTATCCACCTGGAGCACATGCACAAGCTCTCGCTGATGGGGGTGAGCATCATGCCCGCCGCACCCGGTTTCTACCAGCGTCCGCAGAGCGTCGATGAGATGGTCGATTTTGTCGTCGCCCGCATCCTTGATCACCTCGGTCTGGAGCATCCGCTCGG
>JBFFRO010000335.1:0-2139 GCA_041572995.1 Thiohalomonadaceae bacterium | reverse complement strand
CGACAACCGTCACCGTGTACTGGCCTACGAGGAACTCTTCTTCGGCACCATCGACGGTGCTGGGGTACACCCGCGAGAGGTGGTGCGCCGGGCTCTGGAGCTGAACGCGGCGGCCCTCATCGCCGCCCACAACCACCCCTCGGGGGTGGCTGAACCCAGCGCCGCCGACGAGGCGATCACCCGACGCATCCGCGATGCGCTGCAGCTAGTGGAGATCCGCCTGCTCGATCACATGGTGGTCGGAGATGGGGAGATCGTCTCACTAGCCGAGCGCGGACTGCTCTAGATGAGGAAAATCATCAAATTTTCTTGATCGTCGCCTAGTGTTTTGGTATAAAACCCGGCTTCGTGCCCATCGACGGGCTTACGACCGAATTCGAAAGTTTCTGGAGTAGAACCATGTCCAAGGTATGTCAGGTTACGGGTAAGCGTCCGGTCACCGGCAACAATGTGTCCCATGCGCACAACAAGACCCGCCGCCGCTTCCTGCCCAATCTCCACACCCACCGCTTCTGGGTTGAGAGTGAGAACCGCTGGGTGAAGCTGCGCCTCTCCACCAAGGGGATGCGCATTATCGACAAGAAGGGCATCGACGCCGTCCTGGCCGACCTGCGTGCCCGTGGCGAGAAGGTCTAAGGAGATTCATCATGGCTAAGTCTGCACGCGATAAGATCAAACTGGTCTCTAGCGCCGGTACCGGTCACTACTACACCACCGACAAGAACAAGAAGAACACCCCTGAGAAGATGGTGATGAAGAAGTACGACCCGGTGGTACGCAAGCACGTCGAGTACAAGGAATCCAAGATCAAGTAAGGTCTGGACTTCCGTACCCGAAAAACCCGGCCCTGTGCCGGGTTTTTTGTGCACGTAGTCCCTCTCTTACATACGCCGCCCTTTTGCTATACGATGCTCGAGTGCGCGCCCGCAGCAGATGGGCCGCCAATAACCACAGCCAAACACCCAGGGAAGAGAGAACCCATGGATAGCGTCTACGTTGGTCGCCAACCCATCTTCAACCGCAAGGGTGACCTGTTCGCCTATGAATTGCTGTTTCGTGGTGGGGACCACGAGCAGGCTGCCATCCTTAATGGTGACCACGCCACCTCCCAGGTCATCGTCAACAGCTTCCTGGAATTGGGCCTGAAGACCGTCCTTGAGGACAAGCCCGCCTTCATCAACCTCACCCGAGGCTTCCTGCTCGGCGAGCTGCCCATGCCCCTCTCACCCAAGGAGGTAGTCATTGAGGTGCTGGAGGATATCGCCCCCGACCCGGAGGTGATCGCCGCCCTGAAGAGCTACCGTGAAAAGGGCTATCTCATCGCCCTGGATGACTTCGAGTTTCGTGAGGAGCTCAAGCCGATGCTGGAGCTCGCCCACGTGGTGAAGCTGGACCTGCGCGCCCACGACCCGGATGCCCTGCGTAAGCAGGTGGAGATCCTGCGCCCCTATAAAAAGAAGCTCCTGGCCGAGAAGGTGGAGGAGCACGCTGAGTTCGAGCTCTGCAAGGAGCTGGGCTTCGACCTCTTCCAGGGTTACTTCTTCTGCAAGCCGCAAGTGATACAGGGCAAGACCAACAGCAACAACCGCCTGGTCATGCTCAACCTGCTGGCCAAGCTGCAAAGCCCGGACACGCAGATGGACGAGCTGGAAGTGCTGATCAGCCAGGACGGCCCGCTGGTCCACCGCCTGCTGCGCTACATCAACTCCGCAGGCAGCGGCGTACGCCAGGAAGTGGAGTCGATCCGTCGCGCACTGGTGCTGCTGGGGCTACAGAAGATCAAGAACTGGGTCTGCCTCATCATGATGAGCCGTGCCGAGGGCAAATCCCCCGAGCTGATGCGCACCAGCCTCATCCGTGCCCGCATGAGCGAGCAGCTGGCCAGTGCCGCCGGCATCCAAGACCGCGACCAGGCCTTCACCGTCGGCCTGCTCTCCGCCCTGGATGCGGTGCTGGATCAGCCGATGGAGGAACTGCTGGAGCAGCTGCCTCTGAGCGCCGAGGTGAAGGCGGCACTACTGGAAGGTAGCGGCCCGCAGGGCAATCTGCTGCGCCGGGTGATGGAGTTCGAACAGGGCGAGTGGGGAACCCTGGACGCCGACGAGGGCGCCAGTCCCAGCGGCGATGATATCGCCCAGG
>JBFFRO010000334.1:0-2158 GCA_041572995.1 Thiohalomonadaceae bacterium | reverse complement strand
C
The DNA here is from genome assembly GCA_041572995.1 of Thiohalomonadaceae bacterium. GTDB lineage: Bacteria > Pseudomonadota > Gammaproteobacteria > Thiohalomonadales > Thiohalomonadaceae > JBFFSW01. The sequence goes on along the minus strand of JBFFRO010000334.1, from coordinate 2,157 downwards.
CCTTGATGCTGAGGGTGTCGTTATCGGCATCGTAGCGGATGCGCTCATCGAGCTGGTAGGCGGAGAAGCTGATCGCCAGGTCCTTCTCGCGCCCGGCCAGCTTCACGTAGCGCTGCAGGCTGCGCTTGTCGACGCGGAACAGCTCTTCGCCATCGCCCTCATCACCGCGGTGCTCGTCGACGATGCGCACGAAGGCCTGGCGCTGTGGTTCCTCCAGCACCGTACCCAGCTCGCCGCTGAGCTCACGCAGGTCCACCGGGGCGTCCTGGCGGTCCTGCTCAATGCAGTACTCCACCACCTGCTGGCGCAGTTCGTTGGCCTGTTCTTTGGGCAGTTCACGGCTGTAGGCCTCCACTCCCTGGAGAAAGCTGAGGGTGGCCTCCTGCTTGTCGATGCCATTGGCAAAGCCGGTGAGCGAGCGTAGCAACTCGTTGAGTAGCGGCGCGCCGCGAGGCGGCAGCAGCGAGAGGTAGGCGTAGTTCTCGTGTGTCTTCCACTCCTCGATATCCACCTTCAGGCCGATGAGCGAGGAACCGCTGTCGAGAGAGTAGCTGGGGCTGACCACCAGATTGTCATCGATGCTCAGGGCCACGTTGTGGCGTGCAGCGAAGAACAGCAGGTGGTGGCCTCCCGCACCCTTCTCCAGAAAGAAGAAGAGGTGGGCGTCGAAGTCAATGTTGCCGCTGTCCAGGCCCCGGGCCAGACGCTCGCAGAGCTCGCCGCTGGTGGCCAGAAAGCGGTCATCGTCCTCCAGCACGCTCTCCAGCATGCTCACCAGCGGTGCGGTTTCCCCCTCTCGGGTGAAGCTGCCGTGTTCGCGGGTGATGCGTGAGAGGAAGCCCCCCTTGAGCTGGTCGAGCAGGGCCTCGCTGTCGCCATCAAGGGGCAGCTCGCTGTTGCGCAGGGTGAGCTTGGCCTCGCTGTCACTGGACCGTTGCAGGCGATGGACCACGGCGTGTTGGATCGGCATTGCGGGTTTCTCTTGGCTTCGCTGTGTGAATTGGGGGCTAAAGGATACCCGCTTTGGGCTTTCGGCGGGCACAAAAAAACCCGAGCCGAGGCTCGGGTTTTTTTGTTGAGGACAGGGTCGCTTAGTCGGCGGCCTTGCGCTCGGCGGTCTCCTTGATCACCACCTCGGCGACGTTGGCCGGGCAGGGAGCGTAGTGAGCGAACTCCATGGAGAACTGACCACGACCGGAGGTCATGGTACGCAGGTCACCGATGTAGCCGAACATCTCGCTCAGCGGGGCCTCGGCCTTGATGCGCACGCCGGTGGCGCCGGCATCCTGACCCTGGATCATGCCGCGGCGACGGTTGAGGTCACCGATGACGTCACCCACGTGGTCCTCGGGGGTGAAGACGTCGACCTTCATGATCGGCTCCAGCAGCTGGGCACCGGCCTTGGGCATGGTCTGGCGGAAGGCGGCCTTGGCGGCGATCTCGTAGGCGATAGCCGAGGAGTCCACGGCGTGGAAGCCACCGTCGGTGAGGGTCACCTTGACGTCCAGCACAGGGAAACCAGCCATCACACCGTTGTCCATCATGGCCTTGAAGCCCTTCTCGACGGCCGGCCAGAACTCACGCGGCACGTTACCACCGGTAACGGTGGACTCGAAGGAGAAGCCGCTGTTCTGCTCGCCCGGCTCGATGATGTAGTCGATCTTGGCGAACTGACCCGAACCACCGGACTGCTTCTTGTGGGTGTAGCTGTCTTCGACACGCTGGGTGATGGTCTCGCGGTAGGCCACCTGCGGCTTGCCCACCTCGACCTCAATGCCGTGGGTACGCTTGAGGATGTCCACCTTGATGTCCAGGTGCAGCTCGCCCATGCCCTTGAGGATGGTCTCGCCGGACTCCTCGTCGGTCTCGACGCGGAAGGAGGGATCCTCCTGCACCATCTTGTTGATGGCGATACCCATCTTCTCGGCGCCGCCCTTGTCCTTCGGCTTAACGGCGATGGAGATAACCGGGTCAGGGAAGACCATCGGCTCGAGGGTGGCCGGGTTCTTCGGGTCGCACAGGGTGTGACCGGTCTGCACGTTTTTCATGCCCAGCACGGCGACGATGTCACCGGCCTGCGCGCTGTCCAGTTCTTCTCGGGAGTCGGCGTGCATTTCCACGATACGGCCGATACGCTCGGTCTTGCCGGTAAAGGTG
>JBFFRO010000333.1:0-2177 GCA_041572995.1 Thiohalomonadaceae bacterium | reverse complement strand
GGCCGTGGCGTGCAGATTGCGGGCACGGGAGTAGTAGCCCAGACCGCTCCAGTGGGCCAGCACCGCCTCTTCGTCGGCCGCGGCCAGGGCCTCCAGGGTGGGGAAGCTGTGCATGAAGCGCTCAATGTAGGGGATAACCGTGGTGACCTGGGTCTGCTGCAGCATGATCTCCGAGACCCACACCCGGTAGGGGCTGCGCTGCTGTTGCCACGGCAGCCCCTTGCGGCCGTGGCGGTCATACCAGGCGAGCAGGCGTGCGGCGATGCCCTCCCCTGCGCTCACCGCCCGAACAGCCCCTTGAGCTGATCGCCCAGCTGTTTTTCCACCTCATCCTTGACCCGCTCCTCGACCCGGGCCTTCTCCTCCTCGGCACGCTTACGCAGCTCGCGCTTGGCCACCTGCTCCACCACCGAGCCGTAGTCAGGCTTCACCTCGGGTTTGCTGTAGGTGCCCTCGATGTCGACAGGGATATCGATACCGCGGAAGTCCTGCATGCTGAAGGTCTGGGCGCTCTCCGGCACCACCCTCACCTTCACCTCGTAATCGATGCTCTCGCTCACCAGGTTGGTCTGGCCGTGGCCGCTCAGGCGCAGCAGCGGCGAGCTGCCGCGCAGGTCTTTATTGGAGACCCGGCCCTTGTTGATGCTGACTGAGGCACTGAGGTTGGTGTAGTCGCTATCACGAGTCTCCTTGGGCGGCTTGGGCTGCTCCTTATAGGTGGCATAGAGCTCACGAATCGACTGGCCCAGGTTGATCCCCTTGACCATGCCATGGTCGAGTTTGACCTTGGCCGTGCCGCTGAGGCTGCGGCGGATGGCAGCCAGCTCCAGGCCGGTGGCCTTGAGCGCGGCATCGGCGGTGGCGATCCCCTCCACCAGTGGCTCGCCGCTCATATCGGTGAAGAGCTTGCCGAGGTTGACGGTGCTCACGTTGGTGTTGGTGGCCAAGGCAGGCTGTTGGCCTCGCACATCGAAGCGTGCATCACCCCGGACCGAACCGTCATAGAGTCTTAGCGAAAAGGGCTTGAGCTGGAACAGCCCCTTGCCGGCCTTGAGGGTGGTGCTGAGGCTGCTCAGGTTCAGCTTGGCGGCCTTCAGTGAGCCGACCGTAAGGGTGCCGTCGATATCCAGTGAGCGCAGCAGCTCCAGGGGAAGTTCGGTAGCCCCCTTCTGTGCAGTCGCTGGTGGCGTCGTCGTCTTGCCCTGGCCCTTGCTCTCGGGCGGCAGGTAGCGATCCAGGTCGATGCGGTCGAGGCTCAGCTGATAGCGGATACGCGGCGCCGCGAAGCGGCCTACCGAGGTGCTGCCACTGAGGCGGCTGTCATCCAGGCGTAGATCCAGCCGCTTTAGCGCCACACTCTCGCTAGAGGCACTGAGGTCGATGTCCAGCTCGGCGCGGCCCAGGGCCTTGGGATCGGCCATGGGCGGCAGGGTGATGCCCAGCTGGCCGAGCAGCGTGCGCGGCGAGAAGGGCTTAAGGGCCAGCGAGCCATCGGCTCGCGGTGCATCCAGGATCCGGCTGGCCTTGAGGTTGGCACTGAGCTCCAGCCCGGCACCGGATAGCTGCAGATCACTGAGGCTGGCGCTCTGCTTGGCCATGTCCAGGCTGTAGCCGCTGCGCAGCGTGGTGCCGTCGAGGAGCGAGGGTTTCAGCTCCGGGGGCAGCAGCGTGCGGATCGGCGCGGCCAGTGCCTCGCCCTTGTTGATGGTCAGCTCCAGCGCGCCGTCGGCGGCGGGGTCCCCCAGCAGTGAGCGGGCCTTGAGCTGCAGCGAGAGGCGGCTGCCCAGGCCATCGAAGCGGAACCCCTCAAGGGCCAAGGTCTGCTTCTCCAGGTCCAGGCGGAAGCCGCTTTCGAGCTGGCTGCCGTTGAGGGCGCTGGCCTCGAACGCGGGCGGCAGGCTGGCGCTGAAGGGAGCGAGTAGGCGCGCGGCATCTTCCAGCCTCAGGCTGATACGGCCATCGACGGCTGGACTGGCCAGCAGTCGATGGATCTCTGCCTCGCCCTGCAGCTGGGCGCCGTTGGCCACCAGTTTGAGGTGGTCGAGGGTCAGCTGCTCACTGGTCAGGTCAACCATCAGGTTGGCAGCCAGAGTGGTCTGCAGTGCGCCGCCCGGTAGCATGCCGCCTTTGAGATCGCCCGAGAAATTGAGTTCGGCCACGCGGTAGTGCTGTGCCTG
>JBFFRO010000332.1:0-2195 GCA_041572995.1 Thiohalomonadaceae bacterium | reverse complement strand
CCGGCGCAGGTGGAGGAGAACCGTATCTGGGGGCTGAGCTTCGGTGCCGGGATGGGCTACATGCTTAATGAGCAGCTCTATGTGGTGATGGACGGCAACCGCCAGAGCCACCTGGTGGAGAGCGGTACCCTGGGGCTGATGTGGCTGTGGTAGCCCAGGGCTCGTCGGGCGCTTAGTCGATGCTCGCCAGCCACGCCTCGATCTCCGGCTGCAGGTAGAGCTGCTCCTCCAGCTCGCGGGCCCAGGGCTGGTCGATGCGCTTGAGTTGATGAACGGCGGCCACCTGCACGGCCGGCACCTCGCTCCAGACGGCGCTGTTGAGGCAGCGCCAGTGGTCGGGGTCGATGCGCTTGGGGTTGTCCATCTGTTCGCTGCACACATCGCAGGCGAGCAGGCAGTGCTCGAACTCCGGCTCGTCGGCTACCGGCTCTACCTCGTAGGTGTGCAGCTTCACATCCGTGGCGCCGCACATCTCGCAGTGGCCCTTGGCGCGGCGCGCCAGGTCCTTGCCGAAGGCGCTGAGGGCGCCGATGCGTGCCTTGTGTTTATCCAGCCCCTTGGCCATGTCCCATCCCCTATAATGAACGCCGTGAAGTATAACTCAGGAATTTCCCGATGAAGATCGCTGTCCTCTCCGATGTGCACGGCAACCTGCCGGCGCTGGAGGCGGTGCTGGAGGATATCGAGCGCCGCCGTCCAGACCGGGTGGTGGTCAACGGCGACCTGCTTAATCGCGGTCCCCTGAGCCTGGAGGTGTTGCAGCTGCTGCGCCGGGCGCAACCGGCGGCGGAGCTGATCCGCGGTAACCACGAGAATTACCTGCTGGCCTGCGCCGAGGGGCGCATCGAAAACGGTATCGCTGATATCGACTGTCTGGCGGAGTGGACGGTGGCGCACCTGGGCGAGGAGGTGGCGGCGCTGAAGGAGTGGCACACGGAGCTGGCGCTGGAGGATATGGAGGGCGGCTCCTCCCTGCACATCACCCACGGCTCGCTGCTGGGAGATCGCTGCGGCATCCACCCGGAGACCGACGAGGCGGCACTGGCCGAGCGCATCGGCGATGTGCGCGACCTGTTTATCGCCTCCCACACTCACAAGGCCTTTAGCCGCCGCTTTCGCGGCACCCTGGTGGTGAACACCGGTTCGGTGGGCCAGCCCTTCGATGGCGACCCGCGCGCCGCCTACGGGTTTTTTACCTTCTCAAAGGGCCGCTGGAGCGCCGAGTCTGTGCGCCTGGAGTATGACCGCGAGCGAGCCCTGCGCGATTTCCACGACAGTGGTTTTATCGACGAGGCCGGACCGCTGGCGGCACTGATCGAGCGCGAGGTGCGCGAGTGCCGGATACACGTGGGGCGCTGGCGGGACGAGTACCTGCAGGCGGTGAAGTCGGGTGCGATCGGTGTCGCCGAGTCGATTGCCCAGTACCAGCGGCGCTACGACTAGAGCCCCAGCTTCTGGCGGCAGTCGGCGAAGGCGTTGCGGATGGCGCCGGCGGCGGTGGTCTCGACCGTGGCCAGGCAGCGCTGCTCGCACTGGGCGAGGGCGCGCATCAGTGCCTCGCGAGTGGGGGCCTCGCCGGCCTCCTCCGGGGCCTCGTTATGGATGGCGGGAGTAGCGCCCAGCGGCTCGACCAGCACCGAGCGGGGGATCATGCGCTGCTGGTTGCTCTCTACGTCCTGCGCGGTCAGTGGGCCGACCTTGACGTAGGTGCGGCCCTGGAACTCGAAGCGGTCGCCGATCTTCAGGTGGGGAAATTTCATGCGCCGATCTTGGCCGCGGTGAGGGAGATGGTCAAGGGGTTGGGCGGGGCGTGGTGCCCCGCCGGTGGGTCCTAGCAGCCGACGATGTCGGCGTGGATGCCGTGGTCGTGAAGGGTCTCCAGCAGGTGCATGGGCATGTCCTGGTGGTCGTCGAACTCGACCAGCATGTCATGCGGCATGCCCCGGTGCAGCTCCACGTGATGAATGCGCGGGTCGGCCATCAGTTCCTGGCGCAGCTCGCTCATGCGGGCGGCCGGCAGCAGTTCGTCGATGTGGATGTTGACGTTGTGCATGGTGTGCCTCCGTAGGGGTTGCTATGCCATAACTATAGTTTGCGCAGCGGGGTTTCGCCTGACGCCGTGGGGCGGTGTTATGATCCGTCGCCGTTGATGATTGAGCGGGATATCGGGAGGTTGCGATGGCCGGTTGGGGTTG
>JBFFRO010000331.1:0-2208 GCA_041572995.1 Thiohalomonadaceae bacterium | reverse complement strand
CCGGCGTCGCCGATCATGTCGGTGAGGCGCTTCTCGATGTTCATGTGCACATCTTCCAGGGCGATGGACCAGGGGACGTCGCCGGCCTGGATCTCGGCCTCGATCTGGGTGAGGCCGCGGATGATGGTATCGCGCTCGGCCTCGCTGAGCACCCCGACCTTGCAGAGCATGCGCGCGTGGGCGATGGAGCCGGTGATGTCCTGCTTGTACATGCGCTGGTCGAAACCGACCGAGGCGCCGAAGGCCTCGACGAAGGCGTCGGTGGGTTCGGAGAAGCGGCCGGTCCAGGGTTTCTCGACGGTCTTTTCAGTGCTCATGTGGGCTCTTTCGCTGCAGTTCGTGGAATGGGGCGCAGTATATCAGTAACGCCCCCCGCCCCGCATGGGGCCTAGGCCTGCTCCCAGGGGCCGCCGTCGGCCAGCTGCTCGGCGATGAAGTCGACGAAGCTGCGCACCCGCAGCGGCAGGTAGCGGCGCGAGGCGTAGAGGGCGAAGAGCTGCTCGGTCTCGGGGGCGTGGTCGTCGAGCACGGTGCGCAGCCGTCCCTCGGCCAGGGCCTGGTGGGCGATAAAGGTGGGCACGCGCAGGATGCCGTAGCCGGCCTCGGCCGCCTGCAGCATCAGCTCACCGTTGTTGGCGCGCAGGCGGATCTGCGGCTGCACCCGCTGGCCGCCGAACTCCCACTGCCGCGCCTCGTTGATCAGGCTGTAGCTGATCACCTGGTGCCCGCTCAGCTCGGCGGGGCTACTCGGCTCACCGTGGCGCGTCAGGTAGGCGGGGGCGGCGCAGTAGACCAGCGGGATGGGACAGAGCGGGCGGGCGATGAGGCTGGAGTCCTCCAGCTGGCCGATGCGCAGCACCACGTCCACCCCCTCCTCGATCAGGTCGACGCGGTGGTCGTCCAGGTCGATATCCAGCTGCAGCGCCGGGTGCGCGGCCATAAAGGTATCCAGCAGCGGCATCAGGTGACGCACGCCGAGGCTCAGCGGGGCGTTGATGCGCAGCCGGCCGCCGAGGGTGTGGCGGCTCTCGGCCAGGCTCTGCTCGGCATCATCCAGCTCCTCGAGGATGGCCACGCAACGCTGGTAGAAGGCCTCGCCGGCGTCGGTGAGGTGCATGCGCCGGGTGGTGCGCCGCAGCAGCTGCGTATCGAGGCGGTTCTCCAGCTCGCTCAGGCGGCGGCTGACCGCGGACTTGGCCAGCCCCAGCTGCTCGGCCGCGGCGCTGATGCCGCCGGCCTCCACCACGCGCACGAAGGCACGCATTTCATCGAATCGGTCCATATCGGCGCTTATTGTTCTCTTATCAGCAACACTCTTTTCCTAATTATCGCCTTTATTCCTCATTTCGCAACGCCATACTAGAACCATCAACTTTTCCGCGGGAGGTCCCGATGCTCAACAAGGCCATTGCCACCGAACAGAATCGCACCCTGCAGCGGGTGATCCGTGGGCAGCGCACCTCCGACGGTGCCGGCGTCAGTCTGGTGCGCCTCATCGGCAGCCCTGAGCTGGATATGCTCGACCCCTTCCTGATGCTCGACGCCTTCAGCTCCAACGACCCCGACGATTACATCGCCGGCTTCCCACCCCACCCCCACCGTGGTTTCGAGACCGTCACCTACCTGCTGGCCGGCAACATGCGTCACCGCGACAGCGCCGGTCACGAGGGGGTGATCCGTAGCGGCGGGGTGCAGTGGATGAGCGCCGCCAGCGGTATCGAGCACTCGGAGATGCCCGAGCAGGTGGCGGGCGAGATGTCCGGCTTTCAGCTATGGGTGAACCTGCCCGCCAGTGAAAAGATGGGCCCCCCGCGCTACCAGGAGTTCGAGCCGGAGAGCATCCCGGTGGAGCAGCGCGAGGGTGGGGTGGAACTGCGGGTGATCGCCGGCATCACCGCCCACGGCACCGAGGGGCCGGTACAGGCGGTGGCCGCCGAACCGCTCTACCTAGATGTGAGCCTGCCCGCGCAGATCGGCTACTGGGAATCGATCACCCCCGGCCACAACGCCTTTGTCTATGTGATTGACGGCGTTCTGGAGGTCGGCGGTGAGTACCTGGCGCGCGGCGAGCTGGGCGTGCTCGGCCCCGGCGAGCGGCTGGATGTGCACGCGGTGGAGCCGGCCCGCTTCCTGGTGGTGGCGGGCAAGCCCTTCAACGAGCCGGTGGCCCGCTCCGGACCCTTCGTCATGAGTACCGAGGAGGAACTG
>JBFFRO010000330.1:0-2210 GCA_041572995.1 Thiohalomonadaceae bacterium | reverse complement strand
GGCGGCGACCAGCGTGCCGTTATTGAGCAGCGCGAAGCCGGGAGAGTGGAAACGCTGGGCGAGTTGGGCAATCACGATGACCGGGAAGAAGGCCATCGCCAGGGCGAGCAGAAAGGCGTAGAGATCGACACCGGTACCGGCGACCTCTGCCTGTGGTCCACCCAGTACCCGCAGCAGCGGATAGCCGAGGCTGAAGATCAGCAACGGGATGAGCTGGTAGTGAAGGATGCGTGAGTTGCGCTTCATGCGTTCTCGGATTTATTGATTATTGGTTTCCGAGAATCAATGGTAGCCAACGGGGCACTGGCGATGTGAGACTCGCATCAAGCTTTAGCGCTGACACCTCGGGCAATAAAAACTCGCCCTCTGCCCCAACACCACCTGGCGGATATCCCCTCCGCAGCCGGGGCAAGCCTCGCCCTCACGGCCGTAGACGTTGAGCTGCTGGGCGAAGTAGCCGGGCTTGCCGTCACCGCCGACGAAGTCGCGCAGGGTGGTACCCCCCTGTTTGATGGCTTCGGTGAGCACCTGCTTGATGGCGGCGGCGAGGCGCGCATAGCGCTCACGGCTGATGCGCCCGGCGGGGGTCTTGGGGTTAATCCCGGCCAGATAGAGCGATTCGCTGGCGTAGATGTTGCCCACACCGACCACCACCTTGCCGTCCATGATGAAGGCCTTAACCGCCTGCTTGCGGCCACGGGATTTATGCCACAGCAGCTCACTGTCGAAGGCCTCGCTTAGCGGCTCGGGGCCGAGGTGGGCGATGAGCTCGTGGGCCTCCACCGGGCCGCGCTCCCAGAGCACCGCGCCGAAGCGACGCGGGTCGGTGAGGCGCAGTGCACGGCCGTTATCCAGCACCAGGTCGAAGTGGTCGTGCTTGCCGGGGGCCGCGTCGGCATCGACGATGCGCAGGCTGCCGGACATTCCCAGGTGGATGATCAGGGTGCCGTGTGAAAATCGCAGTAGCAGGTACTTGGCGCGACGCTCGACTCTCTCCAACCGCTTTCCATCGAGGGACTTTTTCAGTCCGCGGGGAATCGGCCAGCGCAGCCGTGGTTGGCGGACGACGACATCGGCCACGCGTTGCCCCTCGACGTGAGGGGCGATGCCGCGGCGGGTGGTTTCGACCTCGGGTAGTTCGGGCATGGCTAGGCTTCGGGGCCGGCTACGGGTTCAGGTTCAGGTATGCGGATCAGCTGCGCGGCGTTTTCGGCTGGCAGCAGGTACTCAAGCCGGGCATCACGGCGGATCAGGCGCCAGTGTTGCTCGCCGCGCTGCAGGGCGAAGAGCAGTTCGTGAGCCTGACCGGAGGCATCCTCCAGCTGCAGACGAATCGATTCATTCAGCACCTCATCCGTGGCCAGCAGGGTGAGCTGCAGTGCCTGGGCATGAGACCAAGCACTAAACAGCGCCACCGCCTGGTCGGCCGACTGGATGAGATTCTGCGGCGCGCTCTGCCAGCGCCCCTCGACCTGCTCCAGTCGCCAGTCGCCCTCGGCCAGGCTGACCTCCACGGCCCTTAGACGCCAGCCGGGCGGCAGTGGTGTGGGGGCGATAAAGCGCTCGCGGCTGCCCAACAGGTAGAAGTAAAAGCCGCTGTCGATGAGGTGCAGGGTCTCGCCGATGCGCAGGTAGCGGGCATCACCCAGCGGACTCTCACCGCCGACTTCGACGGTCAGGGCCTCGCCGTACTCGAGCCGGGCCCGCGGCGGCGCCAGACCGTAGGCTGCCGGGTCTGCATCACCCAGCGCAAAGCGGTCGCGCTCACGGGCACCGGGCAGGGCCAGCAGCTTGTCGATGCGGAAACGGTTGGCGGGCAGGTCCGGCTCGCCCTCCAGCCACCACTCGCCGTGACGGCGGGTGAACTGCAGGCTGAGTTCGCCGCGCTGCAGTTGTAGCTGTTCGATGCTGCTGGCATCAACCGGGCTCAGCGGCCGGGGTTCCGGCGTGGCCGGCGGCTCCAGCCCCGGTTCGAACCAGGCGATGAGGCCGAGGCCGACGACCAGCAGGCTGAGGCCGATGAGGGCGCGGGTGGATCCGAACACGCTTCAGCGACTCCGCCGACGGTACCAGATGAGCCCGCCGGCGATGAGCAGGCCCAGCGGTAGGACAATGAGGAAGCCGAAACCGATGAGACCGCGGCGCAGCGGGCTCATCTCCAGTCGTGGGTCGATGGCCTCGCGGCGAGGCAGGGTGATGAGGGCATCGTC
>JBFFRO010000329.1:0-2219 GCA_041572995.1 Thiohalomonadaceae bacterium | reverse complement strand
GAGAGCCCGCTCGCGCGTATCCTCGGACGGGCGGTAGCCTCGATGCAACTGGAGGGTAAGAGTCACCTGCAACTTGAGCTGAAGATCCCCCTTAGCCGGGCGATGGCCGCTGAGTTGCCGCTGAAGGTGGAGGGGGTTCTGACATTGGCCGACAACCGCCTGAGGGTCCGCGAGGGGGTTGTCCTGGAGGGCCTGAGTGGTCGGCTGGGCTTTAGCGAGCGGGCGCTCAAGGCCGAGGAGTTGCAGGCCCAGCTGTTCGCCGGTCCGGTGCGTATCAGCGGATTTACCGAGAGCAATGGCAGTTACCCCCGTACCCGCATCGCCGCCCGAGGCCGGCTGGACGGTGAGAATCTGGCCGAGGCGATGCCGTTGCCGTTTCTCGAAACCCTGAAGGGGGAGAGTGACTGGCAGGCGCTGATCGATATCGAGCATGGCGGTGGACGTAACGCGACGCTACGTATCGATAGTGAGCTACAGGGCATGGCGGTACAGCTGCCCGAGCCTTTGGGCCAGTCGGCGGAGGAGAGTGGGACGCCGCTGGCGCTGGATATCCAGCTGGCAGGTGAGCGTGCTGGCCTGGTGGCACTGAGTTACGGCGAGCGTCTGCAAGGGCTGTTCGAAACACAGGATGGGGGGGGGCTGAAGCGCGCCGCCATACACTTCGGTGCCGGTCGCGCTGAGCTGCCGGAGGGCGAAGCGATGAGGCTGACAGGTTCCTTGCAGCAGGTTGAACCGCGTGCCTGGATGGAGGCGCTCAGCGGCCTTGGCCGGGGCACGGAGGGTGAGGGGAGCAAGCCCTTCAGTCTTCCTCTGCAGGTAGAGCTACAGCGCCTGGAACTGAGTAAGCTGGAAGCCGAGAGCGCAGAACCGCAGATGCGCTCGGCCGACGCGGAGGCCGGGCCACCGCCAATGAGTATCCATGTGCAGCGACTCCGTTATGCCGATATGGGCCTGGGTGAGCTGAGCCTGAGTCTCGTACCGGCTGAGGGCGGTGGCATGTGGATGAATAATTTTCTGCTGCACCATCCCCGCTTCGAGGTGAGCGGGGATGGGGAGTGGGCCCCGCTGGCCGATCAGAGCAGCCTGCGACTGCGGGTAAAGAGCGATGATGTGGGGGCGGCCATCGAGGCGTTGGGCTTTGCCAGCGTCATTAGCGACGGACGCCTCGAGCTCAACGGAAACCTGCGCTGGCCGGGGGGGCCGCGTGCCATCGCCATGGACCGGGTGGCCGGTAACGTCAATGTCTTTATCCATGAGGGGCGCATCGAGGAGGTTGAGCCCGGTGCCGGCAAGCTGCTCGGCCTGCTCAGCCTGCAGGCCCTGCCACGACGCCTGATGCTCGATTTCAGCGACCTCTTCAGCAAGGGGATGGCCTTCGACAAAATCAGCGGCAAGCTCAATATCGAACAGGGCAATATCTACAGCCAGGACCTGCGTATGGAGTCGGTCAGCGCCGATGTCCTGGTCACCGGCCGTAGCGGTCTGGTGGCGAGAGATTTCGACCAGCTGGTAATGGTGGTGCCCAGAGTTTCCGAGACCCTGCCGGTGGCCGCCGGACTGGCCCTGGGACCACAGGTCGGCGCGGCGATGCTGCTGATCCAGAGGTTGATCGGCGATGATATCGATCAGTCAGCCATGGTCAGCTATAGCATCAAGGGGAGTTGGGAGGAACCGCGAATCGAGCAGTTGGCGGTGAGCCTCCCGCAGGCCGAGGAGGAGCCGCTGGAGTAGGCTGACGGCGGATACTCAAGAGTGCTATTCTGCCCCGCATGTTGCGTCTGTTGCTGATCCTCTTTCTGCTGGGTTTACACACTGTAGCCACGGCTGCCACTACGGAGGTGGAGAGCGGCCCCTGGGTGATCGAGGCGATTGACTGGGCCCGTCCGCGTCACGGTGAGTGGCTGGTGCAGGAGCCGGCCCTGGCCGAGGCGATGGATGCCCTGCAGCGCCACGGCGGTAGCTTGGAGATCCGCTATCCCGGCGGCGACAGCGGTAGTCTCTGGGCCGGTGAACTGCGCGCCTGGCTGGTTGCCCTCGGGCTCGCCTCCGAACAGATCCAGCTGCGTCCAGGTGCGGCCTCGGCGCAACAGATCGAGCTCTACCGTATTCCCTCCTCGCCGTAACCTCAGCACGTGTGCACAAGGAGCATAGCGTGAAGCGTATTGCCGCCGTTCAGATGGCCTCTGGGCCGCAGTTGGGAGCCAACCTGTGCGAGGCCG
>JBFFRO010000328.1:0-2226 GCA_041572995.1 Thiohalomonadaceae bacterium | reverse complement strand
GCTACGTCACCCCCAAGGAGCATCTCGGCCTGCCGAACAAGGAGGATGTGCGCGAGGGGATCATTACCTACAAGGTTGCTGCCCACGCTGCCGACCTGGCCAAGGGCTTCCCCGGTGCCCAGGTGCAGGACAACGCCATGTCCAAGGCACGCTTTGAGTTCCGCTGGCTGGACCAGTTTGCGCTGGCCCTCGACCCGGAGAAGGCGATGCAGTTCCACGACGAGACCATGCCCGCCGAGGCGCACAAGGTGGCCCACTTCTGCTCCATGTGCGGACCGAAGTTCTGCTCCATGAAGATCTCGCAGGAGGTGCGTGACTTCGCCCAGCAGGGGATGGAAGAGAAGTCGGTGGAGTTCAAGCAGGCGGGTGCGGAGATCTACAAAGAGGTGTAGTTAACCTCCACCGTTTACGCCGCATCAGAGGGAGAGGGGGTGGTGAAAAGGCTGCAGAGAAACGGGCTCAAGGTACGGCTCTATGGCTGGGCGCTGACCCTGGCCAACCGTTTGGCGCAACTGCCGAACCGCCTCACCCCACCGCCCTTTAGGCTGATGCAGATCGGCTCCGCCTTCTGGCAGTCGCGCGCCCTGTATGTGGCCGCCAAGCTGGGACTGGCCGATGAACTGGCCTCTGGCGACAAGTCGACCGAGGCGCTGGCCTCGGCCCTCTCCCTGTACGAGGAGAACCTCTACCGTCTGATGCGTATGCTCGCATCGCTCGGCATCTTCAAAGAGACCTCTCCCCGCCGCTTCACCAATACCCCGCTCTCCGACTGTCTGCGCCACGATCACCCGCAGAGCGTGCGCGCGATGATCCTGATGCACAACTCGCCGGAGATGAGCCAGCCGTGGATGGAGGGGCTGGAGACGGCGGTGCGCACCGGGGAGGTGCCGTTTATGCATAGCCACGGGGCGCTGCTGTTCGACTACCTGGATCAACACCCGGCGTTCGATGAACTCTTCAGCCGGGCGATGGATGCGGTCGAGGCCCTCACCGGCAGTGACTATCTGCAGGACTTCGACTGGTCGCGCTTCGAGCGGCTGATCGATGTGGGCGGCTCGCAGGGGGCCAAGGCGCTCTCCATATTGAAGGCCAATCCCCGTTTAAGGGCCGTGGTGTTCGATCGCCCCCAGGTGGTGGCCGGAGCCCTGCAACACTGGCAGGCGCAGGATCCGTCGGCACCGCTGCAGCGGATGGAGTTTGTGGGCGGCGATCTGTTCGAGGCATTGCCCGCGGCGGGTGGTGCGGGGGATATCTACCTCTATATCGCCGTCTTTCACAGCCTCGGCGATGAGGATGCACTAAGGGCGCTCTCCCGCCTGCGCGAGGCGATGGGGAGCAGTGGTGCCAGTGCCGTGATTGCTGATGTGGTGGTCGATGAGATGGGCGCTGATCCTAACCATGCTGCTTTTGATATGCAGATGCTGATCGGTACCCGTGGCCGCGAGCGTACCCTCAGCGAGTGGCAGGCGCTACTGGGGCGTGGCGGTTTTGAGATCGCCGAGCTCGTCGATGTCAGGACCTTCGCCAAGTTTATGCTGATCACACCGCAGTAGCCGAGAGGGGCTGATTACCTCTGCGGGGCTATCTTGGCTCCAGGCGCAGTAAGCGGCCGTTGGCAGTATCGGTGAGTAGGTAAAGGTAGCCATCAGGTCCCTCACGGACATCACGAATTCGCCCCAGCTCACCCTGTAACAGGCGCTCCTCCTTGACGATGCGCTCGCCATCAAGCTCCAGCCGCGCCAGCAGCTGGAACTTGAGTGCGCCGACGAAGAGGTTACCCCGCCACTGGGGAAACTTATCGCCGCTATAAAAGCTCATGCCCGAGGGGGCGATGGACGGGTCCCAGTAGTAGATGGGCTGTTCCATACCGGCCTTGTGGCTACCCTCGCCGATAGCGGTACCCAGGACGTAATTGACGCCGTAGGTGATCACCGGCCAGCCGTAGTTGCCACCGGCACGAATGATATTGATCTCATCACCGCCCTGGGGACCATGCTCGTGGCTCCAGACTCTTCCCGTCTGCGGGTGCAGTACCAGTCCCTGCGGATTGCGGTGCCCGTAGCTGAAGATAGCCGCCTGTTTTCCCGCCTGATGCACAAAGGGGTTGTCCGCCGGGACGCGCCCGTCATCGTGCAGGCGAATAATGGATCCGGCGTGATCGCCCAGGTCTTGAGCGCGCGGGCGATCGCCGCGTTCACCGACACTGATGTAGAGATAGCCCTGGCG
>JBFFRO010000327.1:0-2232 GCA_041572995.1 Thiohalomonadaceae bacterium | reverse complement strand
CTCCCAGACGAAGCGGAACTCCTTGACCCGCTGGCGCAGGGCATCGGCGATTTCACGGGCCTGCTCCATGGGACAGCGCTCGAGCAGCACCGCAAACTCGTCGCCGCCCAGGCGGGCGACCGTGTCGGCATCGCGGGTGGCATCATCCAGCTGCAGCGCCAACTGCTTGAGCAGTTCGTCGCCGGCACGGTGGCCACAGGTGTCGTTGACCACCTTGAACTGATCCAGGTCCATGTAGAGCAGGGTGTGTTCAGTGCCACCCTCACGGGCGCTGGCGATGGCCTTCTCCAGGCGAGTCTGGAATTCGCGCCGATTAACCAAGCCGGTGAGGGTGTCATGGCGGGCCTGGTAGTTCAGCTGGCGGGTCATGGCCATGGTTTCGGTAATGTCGTGCAACACCAGCACCGCGCCGATCACCTCACCCAGCTCATCGTGCATCGCCGCGGTAGAGACCTTAAGCACAAAATCACCGCCGTCGGCACGATGCAGCAGACCGTTGCTGGCATGAACGAAGCCGCCCTCGTGATGCAGGCTCAGCTCCACCAGGTCATTCAGGGGCTCGCCGTTATCCTCCTCCACCAGCGGCAGTACATCGGCATAGTGTCGACCGAGCACCGATTCGCCTTCACCGATCAGCTTCTCGGCAACCGGATTAAGGTATTCGATACGTCCCTTCACGTCGGTGGTGATCACGCCGTCACCGATGGACTCCAGGGTCACCAGGGCGCGCTGTTTTTCGCGCTGCAGGGCATCCTCGGCCAGCTTCAGCGGCGTTACATCACGCACCACCCCCTCGACGCCGGCAATATTGCCCGCCTCGTCATGATAGAAGCGCAGGTTGGCCGAACCCCAGACCACATGGCCATCCTTGTGATAGAGGGCATTGACGAAGTTCTCGACCTCCCCCGCATCGCTCAGCCTGGCCAGCAGTTGATCACGGACACCGGGGTCGACGTATAGATTACTGACCGGCCTGCCCAGCAGCTCATCCATGCGGTAACCGAGCACCCGCTCTATCTGTGGCGTGAGATAGACGAACTCGCCCGCGAGGTTAGTGCGGTAGAAGGTGTCCTGCAGATTAGTGAGGATATTGTTCAGTTCGCGCTCGGAGCGACGCAGCTCCTCTTCGGCACGCGCCTGCTGGGTCACGTCCTGGGCGATACCGGTCATGTACTGTGGCTCACCGGCACCGTCGACGATCAACTCACCCTCGGTGTAGATGTGGCGCCACTCGCCATCCGGGCGCTGCAGACGATAGTTGATCGGCTGGTTATCGCCGGCCATCACCCGCTGCATCGCCTCCTGCATCGCCTCCAGGTCATCCGGGTGGACCAGCTCGACGAAGCTATCGGTACCAGGGGTGAAGTCGGCACGGTCGCGCCCGCTGATGCGGTACATGTTGTCCGACCACCAGATCTCACCACTCTTGAGGTTCCACTCCCAGTGGCCGAAACCGGTAATCCGCTGGGCATGGGCAAAGCGCAACTGACTCTGGCGCAGGTCGTTCTCGACAGCGCGACGTTCGTCGATCTCCCGTTCCAGTTGCTCAACCAGCTCTTCGCTACGCTGACGTGCAGTTTCCGAGGCCGCGGCCAACAGCCCCTGCTCCTCGGCCAAACGCATGCCGACAATACTGGCCTGGTAACTACGCTCGGCACTGGCCAGCAGAACGACGATGAAGACCAGCAGCAGGATGCCCATCACCAGAAAGAGCTCCCCACCTTCCACGATCAGATGGAGAGAGAGCGGCAGCATGGCGGGAATGATGAAGGCGGCACTGACACCGCGGATCACGGCGTATGTAGCGATGGTGGCAGCACTAAGGCCGCCGAGGATGATCACCAGCAGGCCCAGGTGCATGGGTGTGGCGTAGTCCACCAGAATGGCACCGAAGACCCCCCAGAGGACTCCGGTAAACATGATGCCGAGGGTGAAAAGGCCAACCCAGCGCCCGCTCTCTAGCTCCTCCTCACTGGCACGATGATAGGCGCGGGAGAGCTGCAAACGCAGGGCGTAGATGATGGCGGAGAGGGCCAGCCAGCCACCAAGCAGGAAGGATGGAGCCAGGTCGCGAAAGAGAAAGGCAAGGAACAGGGTGTTGACCACCACCCCAACCAGGGCGATCGTGCCCTGCTCGAAGAGTAGTCCCATCTGGCGGACGCGCACCTTGTGCGCCACCTCTACTGCATCGTCACCCCGTCGCGTGTCGCTCATCGCCTCCCCTGTCAGCGG
>JBFFRO010000326.1:0-2257 GCA_041572995.1 Thiohalomonadaceae bacterium | reverse complement strand
GTTGGGATAGCGGAAGCGCAGCTGCACGCGGGTTCCTTCGCCTTCTTCACTCTCGACACGGAGTTCGCCACCGAGGAAGCGGGCCCGCTCCTGCATGATGGAGAGGCCGATGTGCTCACCGGGGTGGCCTGAGAAGGCGGGCTTGCTCATACCCACGCCGTCGTCTTCGATCAGCAGGGTGTACTCATTCTTTTTCTTGTCACTACGCAGCAGTACGCGCACGGTGTGTGCCTGACTGTGCTTGCGCACGTTGGCCAGTGCCTCCTGGGCGATGCGCAGCACCTGCATCTCCATGTTAGCCGGTAGCTGGGTCGATTCCCACTCCTTTTGTAGCAGAATATGCACACCGGTCTGCTTGCGGAAGCCGCTGACCAGGTCCTCCAGGGCGGGCATCAGGCCGCGACTGTTCATCGGCGCTCGGAAGTGGGCCAGCAGCTCGCGCAGCTCGGTGTAGGCATCATCCAGACCGCCCTTGAGCTGCTGCAGCTCCACGCGGGTGGCCTCCTCGTCGAGATTCTCGAAGCCCTCCTTCCACATGCTGACCTGAAAGCGTAGCGAGGCGAGGGTCTGGGCCAGCGAGTCGTGCAGCTCGTGGGCGATGGCGTTGCGCTCCTGCATGATGTAGAGACGCTTGGCCTCGTCATCCAGGCGAGCCTTGTCGATGGCCATACCCAGATGACGGCCGATGGAGGTGAACAGCGCCTTCACCTCCTCCTTGCTCTGGTAGGCGGTGCGCTCGACGAAGAGGTTATAGACCCCGAGGTTCTTGCCCTGGTACTCCAGCGGCACGGCAATCATCTCTAGTCGTGTGGACTGGCTGTCGGTCGGTAGCAGCGGCTGGCCCACCAACTGCTGGCAGGGGAGGAGGTCTTTCTGGAACAGTACCTCGCCGCCGGTCAAGGCGTTGCCGCAGAGGCAGCGTTGCACCGGTACCATGCGTTCCTTCTCGATCACCGACTCATCCAGACCGATGCTGGCCACCAGCTCCATCTGCCCCTTGTCGGTGAGCAGGCGCACGGTGCCGGCGCGGGCATCGACGATGTCGCGCATGGTGTGCAGGAAGCGGGTCAGCAGGTCGTTGAGGTCGCGCGAGGCGTTGAGGCTGGCGGCCACGTCGTAGAGCACCTGCAGTGAGTTGGTCTTCTGCGCCAGGCGCTCGGTCTGGCGCCGCACCTCCTCATCCATGTTTTGAGAAAGCGCCTGAAAAACATCACCCAAGTGATTGATATCCTGAGCAAGTTCGCCGAGGTTCTGGCCGTCAGACGCGGGCAGGCGGGCGGAGAGGTCACCGCCACGGATGCGCGTGGCCCAGTCGCGCAGGTGACTCAGGGGGCTGAGCAGCTGCTGGTGAATGCGGGCGATCAACAGCCCCATCAACAGCAGCGCAGTAATCGTCAGCACGAACTGCAGGGCGAACAGCAGCACCACCAGCTCGGGCTGGGTAGAGAGCAGGTAGCTGCAGGCACCGATTAGCAGTACGTTGACCGCCAGGCTCAGCAGCGGCAGCAGCAGACCTCGGCGCTGGAAGCGGCGCAGGCGATGGACCCAGGTGCCAGCATCCCGCTGGGGGCTTACATCACTTTGGGGCAGGGGGTCGCTCTGAGTCTGGGGCATGGATAGGCGGTATCGAGGTAGTCCGGAGGAGGAATATTACCATAGGCTGTTAGAGCACAAAAAAGCCGGGCAGATGCCCGGCCTTTTCACTAGGAGCCGCAGGAGCCGCTGGAACAGCCGCCGCTGCCGCAACCGCCGCCATCGGGAGAGGAACCGGGCGGGGTGTAGTTGGCGTCGTTGGGGTTGAGGAAGATGAAGGCCATCTGTCCGTCGACCTCGTCGAAATCGATAGTGGTGCCCTTGAGCAACGGGCCGTACTGGCCGGATATGGCGATCTCCACCTTCTCGCTCTTGAAGACCAGGTCGTCTTCCTTGGCCTCGTCAAAGCCCATGCCGTACTCCATAGAGCCGTCGGGGTTCTGTTTGGCTGCCAGACGCAGCACCCATTCCCCTTCGAGGTTGCTCTGTTCGGCGGAGAGGCGCACCTGTTTGGCCGCTTGCGGGGTGAGTGTGATCATGACTCTTTCCTTCGCTTGATAAAATCGAT
Source organism: Thiohalomonadaceae bacterium (assembly GCA_041572995.1). Classification (GTDB taxonomy): domain Bacteria; phylum Pseudomonadota; class Gammaproteobacteria; order Thiohalomonadales; family Thiohalomonadaceae; genus JBFFSW01. The sequence continues at coordinate 156 of JBFFRO010000326.1, read as the reverse complement.
AAAGCGCGCGGTCCAGGCGTTGCCGCGGACATCGCGCAGGTGACAGTAGTTGGCCAGCAGGTTCTTGTAGACGAGGCCGTCGTGGCGACCGTCGATCCCGCTGCCGCGCTGCAGCTCATAAGCATAGCCGAAGCCCTCGGGCAGCGGCCTGGGCAG
>JBFFRO010000325.1:0-2284 GCA_041572995.1 Thiohalomonadaceae bacterium | reverse complement strand
CCGTCGACGTGGTGGTGGTCGACTCGGTGGCGGCGCTGACCCCCAAGGCGGAGATCGAGGGCGACATGGGCGACTCCCACGTTGGCCTGCAGGCCCGCCTGATGTCCCAGGCGCTACGTAAGCTCACCGCCAACATCAAGCGTTCCAACACCCTGGTCATCTTCATCAACCAGATCCGCATGAAGATCGGCGTGATGTTCGGCTCCCCCGAGACCACCACCGGTGGTAACGCCCTCAAGTTCTACTCCTCGGTGCGACTCGATATCCGCCGCATCGGCGCCATCAAGAAGGGCGATGAGGTGGTCGGCAACGAGACCCGCGTCAAGGTGGTGAAGAACAAGGTAGCCCCGCCCTTCAAGCAGGTAGAGTTCGACATCCTCTACGGCGAGGGGATCTCCCGCGAGGGCGAGATCATCGACACCGGGGTGAAGCTCAACATCGTCGACAAGGCGGGCGCCTGGTACAGCTACAACGGTGACCGCATCGGCCAGGGCAAGGACAATGTGCGCGGCTTCCTCAAGGAGAACCCGGAGATGGCCGCCGAGATCGAGGGTCGCATTCGCGCCGAGTTGCTGCCGAATGCCGTGGCCCCGGCCGCCGAGGCCTCCTCTGAGGAGGAGCCACTCGAAGCCTAAGGCGCCCTCTTGGGGTGAAAAGGGGCCGTTCCGCTAGTCGGGACGGCTCCTTTTTGCGTTCTATATCGATTAGACTAGGCGGTTTCCCGCCGGGTGGGTTGAGTCGATGAGTGAGAGTGAGACCGACGCCTATGCCGCCGCGGTGGCCCTGCTGGCCCGGCGCGAGCACTCGGTGCGGGAGCTGGAGCGCAAGCTCGGTGCCAAGGGGGCGTCCCCGGAGGCGGTGGCCGCGGCCCTGGAGCGACTGATCGCCGAGCGGCTGCAGAGCGATGAGCGCTATACCGAGGCCTACCTGCGCCAGCGCTCGAGCCGGGGCTACGGCCCGTTGCGCATCGCCGCCGAGCTGCGCGAGCGCGGCATCGGCGATGGCATGATCGCTGCCGAGCTGCGGCGCGCGGCGCAGGAGGACGGGCTGGACTGGTACGAGCTGGCCGTGGCCGCCTACCGCAAGAAGTTCGGCGGCCGCCCCATCGACGATATCAAGGAGCGGGCCAAGCGCCAGCGCTTCCTGCAGTATCGCGGATTTGAACATGAGCAGATCGCCGCGGCGATCGGTGATGACTGGAACTGAAAACTGGGTATTTGAATGAAAAGCAGCGCTGAGATTCGCAAGGGTTTCCTGGAGTTCTTCGCCGGCAAGGGGCATGAGGTGGTCGCCTCCAGCCCGCTGGTGCCGGGCAATGACCCCACCCTGCTCTTTACCAACGCGGGTATGGTGCAGTTCAAGGATGTCTTCACCGGCCACGACCAACGCCCCTACAGTCGCGCCACCTCGGTGCAGCGCTGCGTGCGCGCCGGCGGCAAGCACAACGACCTGGAGAATGTTGGCTATACCGCCCGCCACCACACCTTCTTCGAGATGCTGGGCAACTTCAGCTTCGGCGACTACTTCAAGCACGATGCCATCCGCTTTGCCTGGGAGTTCCTCACCGTCAACTGCGGCCTGCCCGCCGAGAAGCTGTGGGTGACCGTCTACGAGGAGGACGAGGAGGCGGCCGATATCTGGCTCAAGGAGGTCGGCGTCGACCCCAGCCGCTTCTCGCGTATCGGCGACAAGCCCGGCGGCAAGCAATACGAAAGCGACAACTTCTGGGCCATGGGCGATACCGGCCCTTGCGGCCCCTGCACCGAGATCTTCTACGACCACGGCGAGAACATCTGGGGCGGTCCGCCCGGCACCCCCGAGGAGGACGGAGACCGCTACATCGAGATCTGGAACCTGGTCTTCATGCAGTACAACCGTGACAAGGACGGCAGCATGACCCCGCTGCCCAAGCCCTCGGTGGATACCGGCATGGGTCTGGAGCGTCTGGCCGCCATCCTCCAGGGGGTGCACGCCAACTACGAGATCGACCTCTTCCAGGCGCTGATCAAGGCGACCGCCAAGCTGGCCGGTAGCGATGACCTGGAGAATGCCTCGCTCAAGGTGGTGGCCGACCACATCCGCTCCTGCGCCTTCCTGGTGGTGGATGGGGTGATCCCCTCCAACGAGGGGCGTGGCTATGTGTTGCGCCGCATCATTCGCCGCGCCATCCGTCATGGCCACAAGCTGGGCATCAAGGGCAGCTTCTTCCACAAGCTGGTCGGCCCGCTGGTGGAGCAGATGGGCGAGGCCTACCCGGAGCTGGCCTCCGCCCAGGCCCAGGTGG
>JBFFRO010000324.1:0-2285 GCA_041572995.1 Thiohalomonadaceae bacterium | reverse complement strand
GTCAAAGCCTGAACACCCGGGCCGCCGCCTCGCGCGGTGGCTGGCGGCGCTCGTGCTGCTGCCGCTGCTGTGGCTATGCACGCCGTCGGCATGGGCCGACGGCTTCACCATCCGCGAGGCCTCCACTCAGATGCAGCAGGGCGTCTATCGCCTCAGCGCACGCCTCGACTACCGCCTCAGCGGCGAGGTGCTGGAGGCGATCGAGAACGGCGTGCCGCTGACCGTGCAGCTTGAGATCGAGGTACAGCGCAAGCGCCGCTGGTGGCTAGACGAGACCGTCGCCACCCTCACCCAGCGCTACCGCCTCTACTTCCATGCCCTCTCCCACCAGTACATGCTGCGTAACCTCAACAGCAACGCACTCTACGCCTACCCCACCCTGGTCTCGGCACTGATCGGGCTGGGTCGGGTGGATGGCCTGCCACTGCTCGACAACAGTTTCATCGAGGAGGGCGAGAACTACGAGGTACAGCTGCGCAGCCACCTGGATATCGAGGCCCTGCCCTCACCGCTGCGCCCGCTGGCCTACATCACACCCGAGTGGCACCTGAGCAGTGACTGGTTCTCATGTTCGTTAACACCCTAAGGCGCCTCACCTCCGGTCCCAAACCGGTCGCCCTGCTGTTCCTGCTGCTGTTCGCCTCGCTCTATCTAATGAGTAGCGCGATCCAGAACTCGGCCCTCTTCGGCCAGCTCTACTCGCTGCTGCTGGTGATCAATATGCTCGCCCTACTGCTGCTGCTGGCACTGATCGGCCGCAACCTGGTGGGCCTGATCATGCAGTACCGGCGCAACAGCCCCGGTTCGCGGCTGACGGTGCGGCTGGTGGTGATGCTGGTGGTTATCGGCGTGATGCCGGTCACCCTGCTCTTTTACTTCTCGGTGCAGTTCCTGCAGCGCGGTATCGACTCCTGGTTCGACCTGCCGATGGAGTCCACCATGGAGGCCTCGCTGGAACTGGGCCGCAGCGCCCTCGACCAGCGTCTGCGTGAGGGCCTGCGCCAGACCCGACTCTATGCCGAACGCCTGAAGGAGGGCGGCGTGGGCGCGCCGCTGATGCTCAACGACCTGTTGCGCGAGAGCGACGCGCTGGAGCTCTCGCTGTTCACCGCCGAGGGGCGAATCATCGCCGGCGGCAGCCTGCTGAGCATGGAGGTGGTCCCCGACCTGCCGGATGAGTCGATCCTGCGCCAGCTGCGCCAGGGGCTGGAGTACAGCGCCCTGGAACCGCTCACTGAAGGCGGGATGCAGCTGCGGGTGGCGGTGCCGCTGCCCGAGCCGGCGGGTGAGGATGCCCCCATCCTGCAGGCCATCTACCCGGTGGCCGCCAGCCTGGCCCACTCCGCCGAGCAGCTGCAGGAGGCCTACGCCCAGTACCGCGAGCTGGCCTACCTGCGTCGGCCGCTGATCGACAGTTTCACCCTCACCCTCTCGCTGGTGCTATTACTCTCCCTGCTGACCGCGGTATGGGCTGCCTTCTTCTCCGCCCGCCGCCTGGTGGCGCCGATCCGCGACCTGGCCGAGGGCACCCGGGCAGTAGCCGCCGGTGACTACGACAAGCAGCTGCCGCTGCCCTCGCGCGACGAGCTGGGCTTCCTGGTGCGTTCTTTCAATGAGATGACCCGCAAGATAGCCCGCTCCCGCGACCAGGCACGGCAGAGCCAGCAACAGCTGCTGGAGCAGCACGCCTACCTGGAAACGGTGCTCGGTCACCTCTCCTCCGGGGTACTCACCCTGGCCCCCAACGGCAGCCTGCTGACCGCCAACACCAGTGCCGCGCATGTCCTCGGCGTGGAGCTGGCCGACTGCCTCGATGAATCGCTGGAGAGCCTGCCCGAGCGCTACCCCAATCTGGCGCCGCTGGTGCATGCCCTGCAGCACCACCTGCAGGCACACGACAGCGAATGGCAGGAGGAGGTGCTGCTGTTCGGTGGCGGCGGCCGCCAGATCCTGATGTGCAGCGGCTCCAGCCTGCCGGCGCACGGCGAGGAGGAGCACGGCGGCCACGTGATCGTCTTCGATGATCTCACCACCCTGCTGCAGGCGCAGCGCGATGCCGCCTGGGGCGAGGTGGCCCGGCGCATGGCGCACGAGATCAAGAACCCGCTCACCCCCATCCAGCTCTCCGCCGAGCGCCTGCGCCGCCGTTACCTGGGACATATGGACGAAGAGGATGCGGAGGTGCTGGATCGCGCCACCCACACCATCATCCAGCAGGTGGTGGCGATGAAGGAGATGGTGCAGGCCTTCTCCGACTACGCCCGCTCGCCACAGCTCAACCTGGT